>NZ_JBQASY010000027.1:0-28676 GCF_051909435.1 Enterococcus sp. 125944
TAAACGAAATAATATTCCTAGAAAATCACTGGATTATCGAACACCTTTGGAAGTATTTTTGAGTTACGTAAGTATTGATGATCTGTCTAACTTAATTTGACAATTAAGAAATTATAAAAATCCTTTTTTTGAATCGTTTCACTATGTGTGAACATTCGAATATCGGATAAAGGGTTAATACTTTTGATTTCTCTCTGTAATTTTTTTAGTGCAGATAAATTCAAGTTTTGTTTTCTAGACACAAAAATGCGATCTGCCATGACAAGTTGCTTAAGGGCTTGTGGTTCTCTTTCAATAAGTTCAAAACTGTCACTATCAATAACAGTCAATAAACTATCGATATATACTCTTCCTCTTAGTTGAGGCGCTGTTAAAAGTGTTTGAATGATTGGTTGGGGATCTGCTATACCTGTAGTTTCAATGATGATTTGTGAAATTGGTTGTTGATGTTCTTCTATTGTTTCCAGTAAAGAAATCAATATTGCTAATAAATCACTGCGAAGACTGCAACACATACATCCATTATTTAGTTGTAACACCCGTTCCTCGCTATGAACTAATAATTTGTGATCAATCCCAACTTCACCAAACTCATTTTCAATTATAATAATTTCTTCCCTGGGGTAGGGTGAGACTTGCAAGGCTTGATTGATTAGCGTTGTTTTTCCAGCCCCTAAAAACCCAGAAACGATTGTAACTGGTATGCCCATTTTGTCACCTTTTTACCACTTAGCTATTTCACTTCTTTGAAAATTGCCCGTCTGCGCAATTTTGGCGAATACTTTTTTAATTCTAACCGTTCAGGGTTATTCCGTTTATTTTTGCTGGTGAGATACAGACGTTCTCCAGTTTCGACACATTCCAAAATGATATTTTGACGCATAAATCTTCCTCCTTCAATACTTATCGATCTTCAAGATATGCTTGAATTTGTTGTGTATCTTCAAAAGTTAACTCGCCAGATTCCAATTGTGAAACTAAATTTTCTTTCATATCAACAGGTATCTCCCAATAACCATCGATACATTGAAATAACTCCTCGTCATACTCTTCAAAAATTGGATAGATTCTTAAAAAATCATCAAATGATAAGCCTTGGTCCTCATAGTAATCTTTGACTAATCCATTTTCAATTGCCTGTTGGGTCGGTAAACCCGTTTCAATAATAATTCCTCTCTCTACCATCGAACGATAAAAAGTGCATTTATCTAGCGATTGCTGGGTCGTTTCAAGATAATACTTTAATCCTTCTTCAACTAAAGGTGGGTAAATAATTTCCATTTTGGTTCCCTCCTAAAAGTTATATATTAAACTATTTTGAAGCTCCTTTAATTACTTTCTTTCCATTATAGTACCCTTTTGAAGATACATGATGGCTACGTCTATAATCACCATTCGCTTCGTCAAATGAAATTTCTGGTTTTACTACAGTTTGATGAGTTCTTCTTAACCGTTTCTTCGTCTTAGATGTTTTTCTTGCTGGTACTGCCATGATATTTCCTCCTCTTACCAACTTGCTTTTTTTACTCCAGGAATCAAACCTTGATGGGCAAGCTCTCTAAACTTAATACGGGACATACCAAACTTCCGCATATACCCTCTTGGACGGCCATCCGTCTGATCACGAAGCCTCAGACGATTTGGATTTGAATCTCTTGGCAATTTAGCAAGGGCGGTGTGATCTCCTACGGCTTTTAATTCTTGACGTTTGTCTGCATATTTTTCAATCATTGCCATTTGTTTCTTTGCTTTAGCAATTTTAGACTTTTTTGCCATATACATTTATACTCCTTCTGTTTTGATTTAGACGTCACAAATCGTAAACGTTACGTTTTGACATTGACACTTTACCAACAAAAATTTCTCTTGTCAACAATAAATAACATGAAATAAAACTCATATGAATAGATATCCATTTGAAAATGATTTTATCGATACATAGAGATAATCAGATTAATTAAAAGAACTTGTAGTTTAAGTGCAAAAAATAATGGTTCATTTTTATTAGTCCATTAAAACATAAATACCGTTTTAAGTAGCTTTTCTCTACTTAAAACGGCATTATGAAAGAAACTATAGTTTTATTCAATCTTTTATGTTTAACTCGTTTATTAATGATTTTGTAAGATTGTGACCAATTCTTATATTATAAGAAATAAACATTAAGTAACTAATTTGAAAAAGAATTGTAGCTGTATTCCAAAAATTTATAGGCTAATTATAAGCCTATCCTATCATCTCGATAGAACTTATCTTTTTTAGATAGATTGTTCAGACAAACAAAGCTATCTTAATTTGATGAAGTACATCCTTTTGAAAATAACTTAGTTCATTTTCTATTATCTTTCAGTAAGTGGCACGTAGTACCTAGTCTATATGAGAAAATTCGCCTTATATGATATTTTTAATTCTATAAATTTTTAAACATTAATGTCTATTATTAAACTCATTGCTTAAACCTAAACTAATGAGCAGCAACAGAATAGCTGATAAAAAAAGTAATCCTATAAGAAGTAATATACTCATCTAAATCATTCGCCTTTTCTAAAATAATCCAAGAAAGATTTAAAAAAATTATATCCAGCTATTAGGATAAGTCCTATCATAATTACTCCAATAGTCATTTTCTTATCCTTTCTAAATAAAAAGTCTTTTATATAAAGCTCTTTTTGTAATTGTCAATAAAGTCTTTCCCTTTATTTGTCAATTGACACCCTATGTTTAAATAACCTTCATATCTAAGTTTAGCCAACATCTCACTTACAGATGCTGGAGTAATGCTTAGAATTTTTGCTAAATCTTTATTTTTTAACTTTTTTTTTCTTTTCGTCAATTCCTGAATTGCTAATAAATAAATCAGTATAGTAGTTGGTTTAATTTTTACCATACTCTTTTTCCTCCAATTTATTTTGAAAGACCTTCAGCAATTTTATCCAGGTTCCATTTCATCATCGCGTAGTAACTATCACCATCTTGTCCTTTCTCTGCAATTGAATCAGTAAAAATCGTTGAATAGATAGGAATATTGGTATCTTTCGATACTGTTTTCATCGGTCTATCGTCCACACTGCTTTCTACAAATAAGGAAGGAACTTTTGTTGTGCGTAGTCTTTCAACTAAGTGTTTAATTTGATCTGGCGTTCCTTCTTCTTCAGTGTTGATTTCCCAAATGTAAGCAGAAGGCACATTATACGCTTTCGAGAAATACTTAAAGCATCCTTCACTTGTAACAATCATTTTTTTATCATTCGGAATTGAAGCAAATTTAGATTTTGCTTCTTTGTCTAGTGTATTCAATTTTTCAATATACTTATCTAGATTTTCTTTATAGATTTTTTTATTATCAGGATCTTTTTCCGCTAAATGTTTTTCAATGTTTTTAGCGTAAATAATACCGTTTTCTAAATTTAACCAAGCATGAGGATCTTCCTTCCCTTTCTCACTCTGACCCTCTAAGTAAATAACATCTATGCCATCACTTGCTGCAAAATAGTCTTTGTTTTCCTCTTTGTTCGCATTTTTAACTAATTTTGTAAACCAAGCATTTCCTCCAGTTTCCAAGTTAACACCATTATAAAAAATCAAGTCTGCTTTTGAAGTTTTTTGAACATCTTCAGGCAAAGGTTCATATTCATGGGGATCTTTCCCAATAGGTACAATACTGTGTAAATCAATTTTATCCTTTGCTATATTTTCAGTAATATCTGCTAAAATCGAATTAGTAACTACTACTTTTAATTTTTCGTTCGAAGCCACTTTATCTTTACTATTTGTTGAACACGCTCCTAATATAAAAAGAGCAATCAAAATCCCCAGACTTCCCACTACTACTTTCCATTTTCTCATCATAACGATCTCTCCTTCTTTCTTAAAAATTTTTGTTTTGGTGAGATTAGAAAACTAATTACAAATAAGGATGCCGCTGTTAAAACAATACTTGATCCTGCGGCTATGTTAAAATTATAACCAATAAACAATCCAAGCAATGATGAGCTTGCCCCGACTGCTGCAGAAATAAATATCATAGTTTTCAAGCTATTTGCATATAAATATGCTGTAGCTGCTGGCGTGATTAACATTGCAACAATTAATATAGTCCCCACACTTTGCATAGCTGTTACTGCTACTAAAGTTAATAGAACCATCAGTAGATAATGATAAAAATTGACGTTCATCCCCATTGCTTTTGCCATTAATGGATCAAAAGAAGTAATTAATAATTCTTTAAAAAATAGAACTACTATAACCAACACTAAAACAGAAACGCCAATCGTAATCCACTTATCAATATCTTGTACAGCTAAAATGTTTCCAAATAAGATATGAAATAAATCCGTTGAGCTATTTGCAACTCCTATAAGGATAACTCCTAGCGCTAAAAAAGAACTGAAAGTAATACCAATTGCTGTATCTCCTTTTATTACACTATTGCTTTTTATAAAAGTAATAATGATAGAAGCTAATAGACCAAATACAATAGCACCAATAAAAAAATTAATACCTAAAATATAAGAAATTGCTACTCCTGGCAAAACAGCATGAGAAATAGCATCGCCCATAAGAGACATTCCTCTTAAAATAATAAAACAACCTACTGTTCCAGAAACAATCCCTATAACTACAGATGTAATTAGAGCATTCTGTAAAAAGTGAAAGTCATACAGACCATTAATAAAATTTTGAAGCATGTTATTCCCTCTCTCCAATAAATATAGTATCTCCATAGGCTTTTTTTAAATTCTCTTCATTAAATACAGATTCTACACTTCCGTGAGCAATTACATTTCGATTCAAAAGAATAATATTATCAAAATACTTCTTTACCTTGCTTAAATCATGATGCACAATTAGCACTGTTTTTCCCTGATTTTTCAATTCTTTTAACGTATCCATAATTATTCGTTCACTAATTAAGTCTATCCCTACAAATGGTTCATCTAAAAATATGAAATCCGCATTTTGAGCAAGACATCTTGCTAAAAGTACACGTTGAAATTGTCCTCCAGATAATTCTCCTATTTGATGATTAGAATATTTTCCCATATCGACCTTTTCCAAAGCCTTTGAAACTCTTTGCCATTCTGCATTTTTAATTCTTTGAAAAACTTTCATTCCGGCATACGTTCCCATAGATACACATTCTTTTACTTTTATTGGAAAAGTAAAATCAATATCAGCTTTTTGCTCTACATATGCAATCTTTACCAGTTTTTTATTGATATCTTCATTATTAATGGAGACTTCTCCCTGATGAGGGATAATATTTAACATTGCTTTAAGTAATGTAGATTTTCCAGCACCATTTGGACCAATAATACCTGTTAGAGCACCTTCTTGTATTTTTAAAGAAATCTCGTTCAATGCTAAAAAATCGTTATAACAAACATTAAGCTTTTTCACTTCTAACATAACTTTCTCCTTCTAAATGATAATGATTATCACGATTATATGGTATACAGAAAATATATTTTAGTCAAGCCTAAATTTTAAAATTTGGATTTTTTTCTGTTGCTGAAGATTAGGATGACAAAACTATTTGAAACTACCCGTATAGTAAGTAGTTTTCAAAACAAAAAAAGAGTGTTCTCTAATGAGAACACTCTCCTAAAAATACTTTATTTGCATACAAAAGAATTAGACTTGAAGTGGATAGGGAGCTAAATCTGTTTATAAGCATCAAGACATTCTCTTCTAGAAATGAAAAGTAGGTTATTTATCTTTCGTAACATGTTAGGCTTATTCAACTATGCTTCCAATCGAAATTTAATTTACTTAACAACTTAAAACTTTCTCTTTATTGATTTTCATATTTTAAATTGCTCAAATAGAATTAGAGAAATAATAATACTTCCCACATTAAAATTTATTTTTTTTCAGCCCTATAATACTTGCAATCGCCGTGAATAACCCTACATACACAGGAAGACCATTATATTTTTCTCCAGTTTTCGGTAACTCCATAGTATTTTTATTTCGATTGCCTTCTTTATTTTTTTCTTGATTCATTAGTTCCCTTTTTTTATTGCTATTATTATAATTTAGATTAGATGATCTTTTGTTGTTGTTAAAAAAAGTAGAAGGATGATTAAAGCTAGCTTTACTATCCGAACTTTGTTTAGAATTTGTATTTTTCGTTACTCCGGGTAATTTGACTGCTATGTCTTTCTCTTTTTCTCCACCAAGATCATATCTTACTGTATAGCCATTTCTTACTCCATCTGTTTCGATGCCATAATTTACTTCTTTTTTGATGCCATCTTGTTCGGTAAATGTTACCTCTCCGTTAGCGTCTACCTGTTTCTTAAGTACTTCCGTTGATCCATCTGTTAAATTTCTTAACCGTACTTCTTTTCCCGCTTCAAGTGGTAATCCATTTGTGTAATGTGCTTTCACCTTTAAATTAAGCGGTACTATAATTTCTGCTGAATTTGTTAAACTTTCTGCACTAGTAATTTGTGGGGATTGTAGTGAAACGAAAGCTGTTGTAGATAGTAGCAAACCGCCAAGAATTATCTTTGATTTCATAATATCATTCTCCTTAAATTCTATTTATTAAGCTCAAAAAATAGTTTTTATGTTAATATTCTAGCTATTAAAATTCTTAATACTACAAAAGGAAACCATTGTTTTATTGAATAGAAACATGTCCCTATCTCCTCTCTAATTAGTTTTTATAAAACGTAACTATTACGTTTTATAAAAACGATTTTACAAATTTACTTAAAAAATGTCAATAAAAATGAAGGTTCATTTTTTATTGAAGTGCCAAAAATAGATTAATATAAAATTCAACTCGATTTTTTTCAGATAGTTAAAAATGCAACTTCAGCTTTATTAGCTAAAAAGTTGCATTTTCCCCGTATAATAAATTTTATAGTCTAAAGCATTTCTAGAATTTGATTGGACAACATTCATATATATATCAAAAAAACTTTAACACAACTATATAATATTTGCATATAGATCATATCCCACCGCTGTTAAGATTGTTACATCTAGAATTAGTACCTACTCTGGCACTAATTTCCTAACCGTCTCATTGAAAATACCACTTATACTTGAAAGCATCTTCAATCTTAGATTGTCCTCCAAATAGTACACTCGAACCATTATTGCTTTACTATTTAACTATTTGGTTTTTATAGCAGTTCAAGCACTAGCTATACCGTGCTATTCCAAAAAGAGCCCTTTTAACATTCCTCTATTTCGCTAGTATTAATTATTTAAGATTATAATGAAAAAAACATATTTCTTACTATGGCTTCGTATCTAATTTTGATATTATGTAGAAAACGAATCATATTAATATCGAAAATAGCTTTCCTTTTGTTTTGATTTAAACTTTTTCAATTGAGATTAACAGAACTATTCTTCCTTCATTATAATTACTCTTCTCCACCATCCATCTGTATCTCAGGTATTTTAATACTACTTTTACCTATTTCTATTAAATGCTCAGCAAGTTTTTCTTCATTAATTTTAAAGTATGATTCTAATACCATCCCTAGATTCATTCCAGTTACTACTTGAATTCTTTTATCCATACTTGCTTTCATCATAGCTACATTTGCAGGTGTTCCTCCCATTAGGTCTACTAATATAATAATATTTCGTATGTCACTTGTTTCTTCCAGTATTTTATTCAATTTATTTATTGTTCCTTCAATACCGTCATTTTGTGCCATAGAAACTACCGGATAATTAATCTGGTTTCCAAGTATCATTTTAGCTGAATTTAATATTTCCTCAGCCATTAAACCATGACTCATTAAAATTATTTCATTAGTCATCGCACTTATTCCCCTTATAAAATATCTTTTAAGTAAGTTTTTTTATCGTCTGGTGTCATAATTGTAGTAATTTCAACACCAAGATTTAATAGCTTCTCGAAGGCATTTCTTTCTTCATTAGTAACGCTAATATTAGGACGTAAAACCGTTGTTCCTTTTCGATTAGACATGTTGCCAACGTTAATCCTATCTATCTGTAAATCATTTTCGATAAACGATAATAAGTCTACTGGGGATTTGACTATTAAAAGCACATTTTGCCCTTCATATTTTCCATTTTTGATATTGGTAATCGCTTTCTCTTCAGTTATAATTGAAGAACTGATTCCTGCAGGGACTGCCATCCTTAGCACCTGTTTTTGTATATCATTATTTGCAACAGTATCATTTACAACCATCAAACGAGTCACACCTAATTTATTACTCCACATTGTAGCTACTTGACCATGAATTAATCGATCGTCAATTCTAATATTTTTTATACCCTTCATTTCCACAAAAATTTCCTCCTATCATTTATTTTAAAATGCCTAGAGTAGCTAAAACAATAGACAGAACCATCACACCAAGAATTAAATAAATAGGTTTTACATTTTTTTTCAAAGACCAGTAAACTAAACCAACTAAGAGTGCAGGTAATAATCCTGGCATTATTTGATCTAGTATTTCTTGCCCTCTCATAGAAAAATCACCTTGTTTAAAATCTAAGACTACATTTGTTTTAACAACAGATGGTATTAATGCTCCAACAACCATTAATCCTAAAATTGAAGTCGATTCAGTTAAAAGTTTTAAACTTTTTTCAATAGTAGTAATTAATTTCGTACCTGAAGTATAGCCTATGCGAAATAATGGTATACTTATCATCTTTAAAGCTACACTTACAGCAATCCATAAAATAATTCCTACTGGACTACCATCAATTGCCATATTTGCTGCAATAGCCCCAAATATAGTCCATGGAATAACTACAAATAGACTATCACCTAATCCAGCTACTGGCCCCATAAGTCCTGTCTTAATCGATGTCACTGCTTCTTCAGTATTTTCATCTGAATTTTCTTCCATAGCTATATTAATACCTAAAATATACGGTGCAACCCAAGGATTTGTATTGAAAAATTGTAAATGATTTAGTACTGCTTTTTGTAACGCTTCTGGTTTATTTTTATAAGTAACTTTTAAGAATGGTAATACAGCGTAACAATATGCTAGAGCTTGCATCTTTTCATAATTTGAAGAAACTGAGCTTGTAAAAAACCATCTCCATAATACACTCTTTTTAATTTTGGAATTAACACCAAGTTTTGTCGTCTCCAAGCTATTCATCCTCATCCATACCTCCTATTGTATTAACAACGGTATTATTAATTACATTCTGACTATTTTTTTTATAAATAATTAAAGCTATAGCAGCGCCTATTAATGCTACTCCTAATAATGGCATTTTTAAGTAAACAGACATTACAAAACCTATAACAAGATAACTGAAATATTCTTTTGCAGGTAAGTATCGAAGCAATAAACCAATACCAACAGCTGGTAATAATCCCCCAGCAACTGTTAACCCATTTGTTAACCATTCAGGAGTATGAGCAAGAATAGTATTAATTAAAGATGGTCCAAAAATTACTGCCAACGCAACCGGTATGCCCGTTGTTGCCGCCGTTAAGAATACTCCAAACATTTGCATCTTGGAGATCATACTATAATCTCCTCGCTTTACACCTGCTTCTGCTTTATGAACCATCCAAATACCAATTGTATTTCTAATAATATCTAATTGAACCATTAATAGTGCTACTGGTATACCAATAGAAATCCCTACCGAAGATTCCTGACCAGTTGTTATGGTGATAAAAGTTGCGACAATACTTGCAGTTTGATAGTCTGGTATAGAAGCTCCTCCAAAATTACTAATTCCTAAAGACAATAATTGTAAGGTTCCCCCAATAAAAAGCCCAGTTTTTATATCTCCAAGTATTAAACCAGTTACAAATCCCGCTGTTACAGGTTGGTAGGTTCCGAACATTGTTGAATTCTTCTCAAAATTAATAAAAAAACCATATAACACAATTAAACCAAGTTGAATAACACTTATCTCCATTAGATCTCCTCCTTAATTATACTTAATAGTTTTGAAAATTTATCTTTTTGATTTGTCTTTATAAAAACAGGTATCATACTAATATCTGCTTCAACATCCAACGTTTGTCCACCATCATATTCTTCACCTGTCCATATATTGGTCCAGTTTTCATTTATTGGTAAGTAAACTTCTCTTACTGTTTCCTTATAATTTACAATCGGTGCAATTAGGAACGTATCTCCAAATAAGTAAGTATCTTCTACAGCCCAAGTATTATTATCTGAAGGATATTCATAAAATAGCGTCCTCATGATCGGATCTCCGAATCTATGAGCTTTATCCATCAAAGTACTGATATACGGTTTCAACGCTTCACGTATTTTTATATACTTAGTTAATATCTGCTCAACTTCTATACCGTATGACCATATTTCATTTGGTGCACCAGTAACCATCGAACCTCCACCATGATCCGATAAGGGTTTACTATGGGGTAATCGGTCACCGTGCATTCTTAAAATTGGTGAAAAAGTAGCATATTGAAACCAACGAATTAGCAATTCTCTAAACTCCGGATCTTCTGGATTTCCGCCATGAAACCCACCTATGTCAGTTGTCCACCAGGGAATCCCTGCTAAACCTACATTTAGTCCAGTATTAACTTGATTTCTAAATGCTTCAAAACTAGAATCAATATCTCCAGACCACAATAATGCACCGAATCTTTGTGCTCCAGCCCATCCTCCTCTAACAAGAGTAATTACAGGCTGTTCATTACTTAATTCTTCATAAATCATTGAAAGATAATCGATTGGATATAAATTACCACTATATAAATCAGTCCCCTTTTTATAACGATAATTATCAAAGTCATAAACGGAATATCCCGGCTCAGCTACATCTAACCAGAAATAATTAATCCCTTTATCAACATAATTCTTTTTAATTAGACTCCAAACATATTTCCGAGCTTCACTATTTGTCATATCAATAAAAATAGTGTTTCCTTGAATTTGCATGGTTAATCGAACTCCACGATTAACTTTTACTAGATAACCATTTTCTAAATATTTTTCATAATTTTCTGCATCAGTTTGTACTGTAGGCCAAATTGAGATTATTGGTTCCACTCCGTAATCAGTTTTCAAAGTCTTTAAAAATTTTTCTGGATTAGGCCAGTATTCCTCATCAAAACAATATTCTCCTTGCTTTGGCCAGTGAAAATAATCAATAGCGATAGTTGAAAGCTTTATTCCACGTTTATGATACTTTTCTACTACATCCATCACTTCCTCTGGTGATCTATATCGTAATTTGCTCTGCCATAATCCTAATAAACTATCTGGCATTTTAGGGACTTTTCCAGTTAGATTACTATAGTTTCTAAGTATTTCCTTTGGTTCATTTCCTGAAATTATTACATAATCGATATAATCAGAAGAATACATTTTCCATCGAGTTATATTTTTAGCAAAAGAAACTTCTCCAATACCAGGATTATTCCATAAAAAACCGTATCCAAGACTAGATATATAGAATGGAATTGACACCTGTGAGTTTCTTTGCGCTAATTCTAAAACAGTGTTCTTCAAATCAAGATAAGAATGTTGATATTGACCCATTCCGAATATTTTTTCTTTTGGATCTGATTCAAATCTAGTAGTTACTTGAAATTTACCATCCATATTGGACCGATATTCTCTTGACTTTAATTTCAATGTAGAATTAAAATCCTTTGTAACTTCAACTGAACCAGCATCTTCACCACCATCATCATGTTTAACAGCTCTTAATCTAATATATTCTTTTAGTAAGACATCGTTTTTTTCATTATAAAAAGTTAAACGATCACGATGATCTAGTACCGCTCTTATTTTCCCGTTAATTAATTCTGTTTTATTTTCATATTGATTTATTATCACTTTATTTAGGGAATTAGGCTTATCAATTAAGGAGTTTTGTCGGTCTTCATAGTTCATGTCTACAAATGAACGTATTCTAATAGCATTTTCCCCCCATGCTTCAATAATCAGTAATTCATCATCAAATTTTCTTGAAAAATAATTTGATTCAATGTTTATCACTTCTTTCATCCCACTTTCCTTTTCTTCTTAATTAGTTAACTCTTATTACAACACTAGCAATTGTAATCGCATACATATACATATCAATTTAATTTAAGTATTTTGACTAGAATTCTGCTTTTTAATTTGTTTTCTCGATAAACTAATTATCAAAAAAAAAACTAATAACAAAAAACACTTAATTACTTGAACTAAAATTGTTTGTACGTTAAACTAATTAATAAATAAAATATAAAATAAGCTATTTAAAATGTCAACTGTAAACGCTATATTTTTTTTGCATAGGCTATTTTATTTTTAAATTGAGGAGAAACTAATGATTTCAAGTAAATATACAATTAGAGAACAAAACGAGGCAAAAATACTTAATCAAATAATTAGACATAAAGAAATATCTAGAGCTGAATTGAGTAAAATAACCTCTTTAAACAAAGCATCTGTATCTTCTATTATCAATAAATTGATCGATGACTCGCTTGTAATTGAAAATAGAATTGGAGAAGCAACAAATCGTGGCCGAAAACCCATTATGTTAACTTTTAATGGAGTATCTTCGGGCTTAGCAATTGCAATTGATCTAGGATATAATTACATTGATGGAATGGTAGCTTCATTAGATGGAAAAGAAATTGCAAGAATACAGCTTACTGATACTTATGTTAGTAAAGACAACATACAAATGTTAATTCGTAAAATTATAAAAAAACTCACCGATAATCTTCCTTATACGCGACATGGAATAATCGGTATGACAATTGCTGTTCAAGGACAAGTTCTAAATAATAAAGTACTTAGTACAACTTATAACGGTCTTGAGGAAATTGATTTAGTAAAATTATTAAATCAAGAGTATAGCTTTCCTGTTTTTTTACAAAATGAGGCAAACTTATCTGCATTAGGTGAATATACTTTTTCTTCTGATATCGAGAATTTAGTATCAATTAGTCTTCATAGTGGAATAGGCGTTGGAGTAGTAAAAAATGGTAAACTTGACATTGGTAATAAAGGATATGCTGGTCAGTTGGGACATACAATTCTATTTCCAAATGGCAGAAAATGTGAATGTGGTAATTATGGTTGTTTAGAAAAATATTGCTCTACTCAAGTAATTTACCAAGAGATTTCCAAAGAAAAAAAACTAGATAAAATTAATTCGGATATAGTGGAATATCTTTATAGCAACAAGGATCAAAAGGTTGTAGAGATGATTGAACTATATGCATACTATTTATCGATAGGAATTAACAATATAGTTATGCTCTATGCTCCTGAGTTAGTGATTTTTAACAGTCCTTTAACAAAAAAAATTCCGAACATAATTAATATAATCAAAAATTTTTTGAATAATCAATATACAAAAGAAATTCATATCATTAACAGTCCTATAGAGTGGAATCCTGTTCTTAGTGGAGCAATTTCGTTTTCAATTCAAAAATTTTTAAATATTGAAAAGTTGAAACTCAGCTCTTATGCAAAAAATTAATTTAATTTAGTGGAAACTAGTATGTGAAATGGAGAAATTTTAACATACTAGACGGCTCACCAGTACTCTCTCCTTAAAAAGAGCTTTTTATATAGTTATGAATTTCTCACCGCTCTACCTCTTTTTCAAGAGATAAAAAAATTAATACAATGCTTATTACTTAAACTATTTCTAACTCAATAATCTATCAAATATTCTCAATTTTTTTCAATTGTCTTTTTGTTTAATCAAAGCATGCTTGCATATTATCCATTTGGCCTATACTTTAGGGTAAAATTAGGGTAAAATTTTACAATTTCATCTAAATTATATACTAAACTTTTATCGCTATTAAAAGTAAAAACAGCTTCGCCCACGTATAGAAACGTATATCTTTTTGTTTCTACACGTGGGCGAGCTGACTAAAATCATATAATCAAAAACTTAATAAAACGAGGTTCACTCCAATCATATTTCATTTTTCAAAACTATCACATTAATCTCTTGTCAATCAAAATTATTATACATTGAGAAAGTTACAACTTATATACTACTTCTTTAAACCCTAAAACTTCACCAATGAGTTTCTAATAATTAGATCTTATTAATCTAACTATTAATCATTATGATAAATTTAAATACCCACAAAGAACACCATGTAAAACTCTTCCTGTATATAAATCGAGATTATCAATTTGACTAGATTCAGTAAAACAAATGATTACTGATGAGTCTTTTTTAGCCAATTCAAGCTGTTTAAAATCAACCTTAACTAGTGGATTTTCAGGTGTTATATATTCATTTTCATCAACAAGAATTGAAAAAGGTTTTCCTTCTAATTCTACTGTATCTATCCCAATATGAATCAAATAATCAATTCCTGAATTACTCTTTATACTAATAGCATGTTTTGTTGGAAAGATAGTTGTGACCTGACCAGCTAAAGGAGCATAAATTGTCTGCTCTTCTGGAATAACAGCAAAACCTTCCCCTAATAATTTTTGTGAAAAAACTGGATCATTTACTTCTGATATAGGAATAACTTTTCCCGAACATGGAGAAAATAGTTCCACTTGTTTTTTCTTTCTTAAAAACTTAATCATATAAATTCCTCCTAATTATCTCTTTTCAAAATTTGATTGATTTCTTGACTAAGTAAATCAGCTTTTCCTCCAAAAACTGCTTGAATCCCACCTTTTACCTCAAAAACTGCAGTAGCACCTAATTGTTTTATAGCTTGTTTGTCAACATTTTGTCCATTCTTCACAGCAACACGCAAGCGAGTTGCACAGGCTTCAACAGATTCAATATTCTCTTCACAGCCAAGTGCTTTTATAATCATTAAAGATTCTTCATGCAAAGAAGTATTTTTATTCAAGGTAATTTCAGAGACTACCTCTTTTTCTTCTATCATACCAGGGATCGCTACTTTGAATTTTTTTAAAAAGAAAGTAAAAACGATAAAGTAAATAATAGCCCAAGCAAGTCCAAAAGGAATCAATTTAAGCCAGTTAGTTTTGTCATTTCCTTGAAGTACACCAAATAATAGAAAATCAATTAGTCCACCTGAAAAAGAATTTCCTACTCGAATATTCAGGATATCCGCAAAATAAAAAGATAGGCCGTCTAAAAATGCATGGATGACATAAAGCCATGGAGCCACAAACAGAAACATATATTCTACAGGCTCAGTGATTCCTGTTAAAAACGAAGTTAATGCACCGCTGAAATAAAGACCGCCATTTTTCTTACGGTTTTTTTTAGGAATTGCACGATACATCGCATAACAAGCAGCAGGAAGGCCAAACATCATCGTGGCAAATCTTCCAGCAAAAAAACGAGTCCCATAAGTAAATAAGCCTGTGTGATTCGGATCAGCTAATTGAGCAAAGAAAATATTTTGTGCCCCAGAAACTGTAATTCCCGCTACACTCTCAGTTCCCCCTAACGAAGTGTACCAGAAAAGTGGATAAATTGTATGATGAAGACCAACAGCACCAGTTAAACGAAGTAAAAATCCATAAAGAAATGTTCCTAGACTCCCCATTTGAGCAATATGCTCTCCAGCAACAACTAATCCATTCTGAATCGGTGGCCAAATTAGATAAAAGAAGGAACCAATAATAATTGCAGCCAAACTAGAAATAATTGGAATAAAACGTGAACCACCAAAGAATCCTAAAAACTGCGGTAATTCTATTTTTCTATAGCGATTGTGTAAAAATGCGACAATTCCGCCAATGGCAATTGAACCTACAACTCCAGTATCAAGAGTTGCATCTTTGACAGAAAATAATTCAAGAAAACCACTAATTGTTGCTGTATAAACTAAGTAAGAAACACCACCAGCTAAACCAGCAGTTCCTTTGTCACCATTTGCAAGCCCCACTGCGATACCAATCGCAAATATCAATGCTAAATTAGCAAAAACGGCGTTACCAGCATAACTCATGATACTCAAAATCGTATGAAGCCACGGTTGAGCTAATATGGGATAAGCATTTATGGCGCTTTCATTTGTCAGTGCACCGCCAAGACCTAAAAGTAAACCAGCAACAGGTAAAATAGCGATCGGCAACATAAATGCCCGACCTAGTTGTGAAAATTTTTTAAACATTTTTCTCTTCCTCCTTCAATGCATTGACGAAACGTTCTGCAATTTCTTGTGGACGAGTGATCGCGCCACCAACTACGATTCCAGAAACACCTAATTCCCTAATTTTTTTTGCCTGCTCTGGGGTATGGATTTTTCCTTCTGCAATAACACAAATTTCTGCTTGAACGAGCTGTTTCATCAAGTCAATCGCTGGCCCTTCTTGCTTTCTACTTTCATTAGTATATCCGCATAACGTGGTTCCGACAAAATCAACGCCAGCTTCATAGGCATTTTTACCTTCTTCAAAGGTAGAGATGTCTGCCATTAATAATTGTTCAGGATACTTTTCTTTGATCTGAGTAATGAAAGTGTTGATAGACAAATTATCATGGCGTTTGCGCAGCGTACAATCTAGCGCAATAACTTCTACACCAGTAGCAACTAATTCATCGACCTCACGCATCGTTGCGGTAATAAATGGTTCTTCAGGAGGATAATCTCGCTTAATTATCCCAATCATAGGTAGAGAAACTTTTTCTTTAATCTCTAAAATATCTCGAACAGAATTTGCTCGGATACCAACTGCACCAGCTCTTTCAGCAGCTAGAGCAAAATAGGACATAAGACCTCCTTCTTCTTTATAAAATGGTTCACCAGGTAATGCCTGACAAGAAACAATCAGTCCACCTGAAATTGCATCTAAAAATATTTGTTTCTTCATTCTCCTAAACACTCCACTTTAAATTAATTTTCGGATAATAACTCCAAATAAAATATAGCACGCGCTTTCATTGATGTAAAGTATAAAAATGGATAAATTTGGAGATTTTTTTATTTTTTTGGAGTATAATGGAGTAAAATTTTTTACTGTAAAGGAGTTCATATGAATTACATCTATTTAATTAAAGAGCATTATCCTTTATTGACTAAATCTGAAAAAAAAGTAGCTGATTTAATCTTAGATTCTGGGAAAGCAATTATTTATAGTACAATGAGCGATATCAAAGAAAAAACCACAGTTGGGGATGCAACGATTATTCGTTTTTGCCAAAAATTAGGATTTTCTGGTTTCTCTGATTTGAAGATCGAAATTGCAAAAGAAGATTTCAGTAAAAAAAAAGAATATCCGTCAAGCGAGAAATATTACGATATAATTGCTACTCATCTAACTGAGGCGCTCTATTCTACAGCACATTTACTAGATGAAAAAAAACTAGATAAGGCAATCCAACTCATCAGTCAAGCAAAAAATCTTTATATATTTGGGGTGGGTTCTAGTGGAAATACAAGCCTTGATTTAGAAAGTATGTTCTTACGAGTAGGAGTTCAAGCAAAAGCTGTTCTGGATCCTCATTTTCAAGCTCAAGTAGCTTCTTTGATGGAAGAAGACGATGTGATTATTGCTTTTTCATTATCCGGAAAAACAAAAGATACCTTTGATTCTGTAGAAATTGCAAAAAAAAATGGTGCAAAGATCTTAGCAATTACCAATTACCTTCATTCTCCAATAGGACAGACAGCAGATGTTGTTTTACAAACAGCAATCGAAGAATTTTTAAATGGTGGTTCTTTGGCAGGGAAAATCTCTCAATTGTACCTTTGTGATTTACTTGTACAAGGTTATGAACAGAAAAACAATATTAATGCAGTGGAATTACGTGAAAGAGTATTACGCTCTATCTTAGATAAAAGCTTAGATTAAATAGAGTATTAATTGAAGCAATTTATATTTAGGTGAAATATCAATTAATTAGTGGGACTCACAATTTGCACAAATAACTTTCATCTTACCTTTAGATGAAGTGTTAGAAAGAAAAGTATCAACCATCAATACTTTGAAAAAATTCTTTTTATAGGAATATGATGAACAGCTTTCAATATACAATAATCATTATCAAAGATAACTGACAACTTTTAGCAATAAAATACAAAACACTTTTTTAGTCAGTATCTAAATATAACAAATCTATTTCATAAAGCAAAAAAGCGGCTAGACAAAAGAGATGTCTAACCACTTACATTTATCATCTATATAATTCAATGAACAGAGAAAAAAGGACATCAGTTTTTATCAATAAAAAGTCTTGTTCTTATCAATATTTTCAGATGTTTTAGCAGATCCTCTTCAAATTCTATAGATTGTTTATCTTGTTGATATAAAGATAGATAAAGCAATAATTTTTTTCGATAAAATACATTAAAATATGAATAGATATAAATAGTAATTAAATTATCTATAAACAATAATGTATAGCGATCTTTTACCTTAGGGGATTCTATAAATTTAAAATAGAAAGAAAATTTTTTTCTTTCAAATTCTTCTATAATATCTATTTTTTTTATTTGGCCAGAATTGGTCGAAATAAGCATAAAAAAATTCAAAAACAATTGTTTCTTTTCAGAATTTAATCGTACTCTTTCAACTATATTTATAATATATTCATCGAGTGTAGAACTTTCCTTAACAATTTTTTCAAGTTCAAGGTTTATTATATTTAAATCATACTCCACTGCAGCTTCATACAGATCATGTTTTGTTTTAAAAAAACTATATACAGTAGTAGTACTAGTTTTAGCTTCATTAGCAATATCTAAAAGTCTTGTTTTCTCATAACCAAATTTAGAAAAATGCTTTATAGCAATAATTATAATTTCTTCTCGCATGCTATTCTTATTACTTATTGTCATAGACTCTTACCCCCTTGCAAGTACAGTTAGCGTCTCGATAACATTTTCTTTTAATATTAATGAACTTTTTATTGAGTCTTCTAGAAAAACTTTGGCTTTTATTTCTTGATATTGCGTATTTTGAAGTAATTCTCCGGATAACATCATCGTATCAATAATGAACGTGTAGACAACTGGATCAATTTTATCACTTATTTCTTTTTCATCTTGTAATTCATTTACGGTATGCCAATATACTTTGAAAAAACTAGTGTTATTGTAAAATTGTTTAACCCACTCGCTTGTCATTTGTTCGTCACCAGGAATTTTATTATAAAAAACAATCAATTCAGGATGTTTTCTTCCTAATTCTAAGATTGTTTCGAACATTACTTCTAAACGATTTTCTAATTTTAAAGGAGTATTGTTTATATTATTAATATATTCATCTAAAATAACAAAAACGTGTTCTATTGCTACCCTTAGCATTCCTTCTTTATTGTTAAAGTACTGATATAATGATCCTGCACTTAAATCTGCCTTATCAGCAATCTTACGAACTGAAGCAGATTCATAACCAACTCTTCCAAATTCTTCTAAGATATAGTTTAAAATGAGTTCTTTTTTTTCTGATTTTAATCGATTAAATAATTCATTTGCTGTTTTATACATAGCTATCTCCTCAAAAAAGATATTATAACTAAGTATACCATATTAACCTTATAAAAACGACCGCTCATTTTTTAAAGCTTCTCCTAATTGAATCATTTTCCAACCATTTACTTTTCTACTACTAATAATTTCGTCTGAACTATTTACAGAAGTGTGACCCGACTTAATTTCAGAAGTCTTAATATTTTCATTATTCTTTACAAGACTCCTGACTTTCAAGGGGATATAAAATAACTCTAGATGTAGAAAGAAAAAGAAGCAACAATACTCAATCGCTTCTTTTTTTCAAAAATAAACTTTTGTACAATTAATACAACTGCTTCCTCTAAATCATGTTTTTAATTAAGAAAACTTTCATGATAAATACTCTTTCTTCAACATTAAAAGACACCACTCAGGGGAACTGGCACTATAATTTGGATACAATAAAAAAGAAAACTTCAAATTTAGTAAAATAAATTTAGAGGAGTTTTTCTAACGTCAAAGCATAATTACTATCCTGATACACTAAAAATTCAAATTGTTGAGCGTTTATTGAAAGGAGAGTCATCTCTTCTCTTCGAGAAGAATTCAATATCTCAGGAAGAGGAACTATATATAATTGGAAAAAATGGTATTTAAATGGACAATTTCATTAATTAGAGCTTCTTCAGGACACTCCTCAGTACTAGAACCTTCACTGCCTACTTTCATTAATAAAAAAGAAAATAATTATATGTAGCTTGAATTTCCACTCCCTAAACTATAAAAAAATTATTACGAATTGAATCACTAATTAGACTTTACATAAGATTTCCAAATTTAATGCTATAACACGTCAATAAATTATAATGATAGGCACTAACAATGAATTTTTAGAACTATTACTTCATCCTATTAATTAAAATCCCTCACTAAATCTATAATTAGTCTTTTAAATAAAAACTTAAAGATCATGATCATAGCTGAATATATTAAAAAGCATTTAGTATCCAAAATTATTAGCCTTCTTTACCAAACTATCAAACAAATTAAATCCATGATAAACTCCACGTAAAAAAGACAGCAATTTACTATTTTATAAATTTATTATAAAAGAAAAGACTGTAGACAGCATCCATAAAATTGACTTTATTTACAGACTGAAATATCCACCCATAAAAACGGGTGGATATTTACTATACTTCTAGCAATTGATTAATAATCTCGCCACTTTTTTTTAGCTCATCTTCTAATTGGGATAATCCTTTGAATCCTAGCCGTGTGGTAGGTCCGGAACAACCGAGTGCCGCAACTAATTCACCGTTTTGATAGAGTCCAGTTGCCATACAAGTAAGACCATATTCGTATTCTTCATGATCAAAGGCAACCTGCTTTTCCTTGATTTTTTTCTGTTCTTCACAAAAATTCGAATAATCAATAATGGTATTGATGGTACGCTTCACTAACCTTTTTTGGTAGTATTTTTCCAATTCAGTAGGTGACATTTCACTTAAAAAGATTTTTCCCATGGAAGAACAGTATAAATCAGTGACTGGTGCTAAAGACGATTGCAACATGTAACTTTCGCCGCTTTCCGAATGAATAATATATATTTCATCTCGATATAAAATCGATAGATTAATGGTTTCGCCAGTTTTTTGCGAAAAATTTTGCATATAAGGTTTGGCAATTTTGATTAATTGTTGTTCATTCAAAGGTTTGGGGTGATATTTTAAAATTTTATAGCTTAATGTATAGATATCATCTTCAATTTGTATGACAATGCCGCGGTACTCCAAAGTTTTCAAAATACGAAAGACCGTTGTTTTAGCTAGACCAGATAATCTAGTTACTTCAGAAATTCCTAAAGCGCCCTGTTCACTCAATAAATCTAATAGAGTAAAGGCATTATCAACGGATTTAATCAAATCGTTTTCCTTACTCATCGGATCCCTCTCTTTCTATTTTTTTATAGCAATTATAGCAGAATTTTTTGTAATAAAACTAACTATACTATATTGACAGACTAAATTAAAATCTGTACATTTTTTCCGGAACGATGTTCTGAATTTAGCATAAGGAGAAATGATATGAAAAAAAAGAAAAGATCAGCATTATTTACTGGGACTTATAAAATTTGTTGTGTTTACGATACTTGGGACGATTTTAGTACTTGTGCCCTTTAGTTTTGATGGGTCAGTGGACACAATTCTTTTCCACTATTTAAAGATATTTGTAAAAACGTTCCAAGCACCGTTAACTGGGATTATGGTAGTCTTGATTGTTTTAAGTGCGATTTTAGCTGTATTCGATCAAGTGAAAAAAGACACAATCATTCGTCGTCATCGTCTACTAAATAAGCTTTTTTCTACTAGTTTATTTTACACAATAAACCGTGTGATTGGAGCGATTATTTCCCTTCTAGTTTATTTTAAAATTGGCCCGAACTTTATCGCTTCGCCTGATACTGGTGGTACGATGTTATCTTTAGCGACCCAATTATCGGTGTTAGTACCAATGATGTTACTATTTCAAACTTTTATTTTAGAGTTCGGAGCGATGGAATTTTTAGGTGAAATCGTGGGTGGAATTGTTAAACCGATTTTTAAAGTTTCTGAAATTTGTGCTGTGAATATCATCAGTGCTTGGGTCGGTCCGGGAAATGTGGCAATCATGGCAACAGAGGAATTCTTTGCAAAAGGATACTTTACTGTACGTGAAATGGCAGTTATTGGTTCCCAGTTTGCGACAGGAAGTATTGGATGGATTGTATTAGTCAGTTCGGTTTTAAATGTCATTGATTACTTTGGCTTAATTTTAGCTGGACTTGCAATAGTGAGCGTAATTGTTGCAGCAATTAGTGTACGTATTCCCCCCCTATCAACTTTTCCAGATACTTATATGAATGGTTCGATGCATCCAAAATCACAATAGAAAAATCTGGTAATTGGTTTACACGTGCACTCAATAATGCTGTTGATCGTGCAAATGAATCTAATCTTTCAAATTTTGTTGCTAAAATCGATAATATGACTTTCTATGTGTTTTGGTTAACACCAATCATTGTATGTTGGGGCACCTTAGCCTTAGTGATTTCATTATATACACCGCTACTTAAAATCATCTCCATGCCAGTTGAATGGATTTTAATGGCATTTGGAATTGCAAGCCCAGATATAACTGCTAGTGCGATTATGTCTGGTTTGGCAGATAATTATTTACCAGTTATTTTAGGACAATCTGTTGAATCTACCGTAAGTCGAGTGATTATTGCGATGATGAGTATTATTCAAATTATATATTTATCTGAAACAGCAACTTTACTGATTTCAACGAATAAGCACATGAAATTCTGGCATGTGATTGTCATCTTTTTAGAGCGTACTTTTTTATCACTATTTTTTGTCATTTTAATTGCGAAATTTTTTGTTAGATAGGAGAATTCTTATGAAAGTAGTCAGATTATTTGAAGATAATATGTTTGAACATGAGTTAAAAGCCATTAAAGAATTGAATTTAGATCTAGAAATGGCAGTGCGTCCAAGTCAAACCCCAACAGATATTATTGAAAATGCCCATGATGCAGATATTATTATTACCGTGTATGAACCATTAACGGAGGAAGTTTTATCACAGTTACCCAACTTAAAATTAGTAGTCTATCGTTCGATTGGCTTTAATTCTGTGGACTTAGATTATGCAAATGAACATAGATTGCCGGTTTCTCATATTACTCAATATTGTATTGATGAGGTGGCTAACTATGTGATAGCAGCTATTCTTTCTCATAATCGTCGCATTATTGATTTCAATCAATCGGTAAAAGTTGATCACGAATGGAATTATGAGTTATTTCCAGATATGCGTCGTTTATCTTCCTTAACTGTTGGTCTAATTGGATTTGGAAATATCCCACGTTTAATTGCAAAACGTTTACAGGTTTTTGGTTGTAAATTGATTGCTTATGATCCTTTTGTAGTTTCAGAAATCTTTGAACAATCAAATGTGAAACAAGCTAGTCTAGAAGAAATTTTTGAGCAAAGTGATTATATTTCATCGCACTTGCCTTTAAATAATAGTACAAAAGGAATATTAAATGTAAACTTATTTAATTTGTGCCAAAGGCACCCAGTTTTTATTAATTCTTCACGTGGTGGTGTTGTAAATGAAGAGGATTTAGTGGCGGCTTTGCAATCAGGAAAACTCTCATATGCGATTTTAGATGTGGTGCATAACGAAAATCCAGATTTGAATAAGTTACCATTTATGCAAATGGATAATGTTGTATTAACCCCACATATTGCTTTTTATTCACAAGAAGCCTTTATTCAGGGAGTTCAAGATAACTTTAAAAATATTCAAGCTTTTTTAAACGGCGATTTATCTAAAGGCGAAATTGTAAATCTTAAACAAATTCAGTAAACATCCCCCATTTTCACGGGGGATGTTCACTATCCTCTAATCTCTAATAAATATCGATTATCGAAATATTTACTTCTGTTTAGTCATTTTCTTTAATATCCATAGAAACATTACCATCAGATAAATCTATTTTTAAATCTCCTGCTTGTAAAACTCACTTTCTCTATCTACAATTTACCTTTAATGTGGTAGCTATTATTTTTTCATCTATTACGCATTCTTCTTTGAAACTTTTCAAAATATTTCTAATATAAAATCTATAAAAAATATCTTTTTATTTATAGTTTAAGAACACACTAATTTGATTTTCACAGGTTCTTATAAAGAACTTTAAAGTAAAATCATCTTTCCTAATTTTATAGCGTCTTCAATAACTGATGGTGGAACATTTCTTGGCTGTACATATTTTTTAACAAAATTTATGAACTATCAATTTGAAGTCATTTAAGCTGTCATTATAATTTAATCCGCAATAGTAATCATCAAGACCATCTTTTTCTACACTTTCTATACAATCTTTTACTTCTTTATCATTTTCAAACCTGCAATTGATTAAGAAAAAAAGATAATCAGAAATTTTAGCATCCATTTCAATCAAACTTCTTAATATCGTCTTAAAATTTTTTGAATTTATTAGTTGAATTAATTCTTTTTGTTGCTCACTTAATTGTTTTACGATATCAATCAAAAAATAGTCATGCGTATTTAGTTTTGCTGAATTACCCTGCTTTTTTCTCTCTACTTCAATAAATGCAGCAATATCTGAGATTTCGAAAAAATACTCTTTACTTATAACACACACTATTCTCACCCTCTTATAATTATTAAACCCATACTCTTTTTCAAAAAAGATAAATTTACTGGATTTGTTCATATATATTGTGAAATGAGTCAGATAATCATACCCGGATATTTGCTTACTTTTAAATACTCCCCCTTTTTATACAGCATTCTTCAAAGAATAAATAAATTTTTTAATTACTTTCGTAATGATTTCTTCTGAGTCAAAGTTAGTTAGATTTCTTTAGATTGTCTTGGCTATCTTATTAACAAAGATCCTACTCTATAACCACTGTTGATCCTTTTTATTGCATAATTATCTGCTTATCTCTGATTTAGTAAAACACATTCACTCTATTCGTTTACAAAACAAACGCTCATTTTATAAAAATAAGAGAAATAATATCATTATATTTCATAATATATATGTTAAAATAATTTTAAAAAAAATTCAATGTGACTGTTTATTTCTAGTTTGCGAATATGACTAAAGAAAGAAAAAAGACTTTACCATTAGAATAAATCAGTTATAAAAAAGAGACGGTAAATATCGATTTCTTTAATTATCTAATTACTCTTCATAATGATATGTTTTTCATGCTTACTTTGTAGCCAGATAATTGAAAATAAAACTTATATTTTACAAATGATACATTTATTTTAATAAAGAGACATATCTTAAACACAACTTAGGTTATCCAAAAAATTAAAAAAGGAAAAAGGTACTGTTATTCCAAGTAATACCATTATTCAACTTCTGGTGTTATATATCTTGTTTTATATTTTTGTATTTTCGAAAATAGGTTTTACATGTGAACATTAATTAGTTATATATTAACTATATTCTTCTATTCTTCAGCTTTTTGTGCTTCTTTATTTATTAGATTATCTATGATTATATTTTATTTCAGATAATCTTATTGTTTTTTATCTTCTTCCATTTCACTAAATTCCTCTACTACACCATATCTATTGACAATCAACCAAATAAAATACAGTATTTCACGATATAGTGTGATAAATAACAAAATAGAAGCAATAAAGCTTCTTGTGTTAAAACAATTATAAAAGAACTAAATAATTAACCCTTCTATCTATAAAAAAGTCAATAGCGTCACTAGGATTTCCTAATAACGCTATTGATTTTCTTTTCCTCTGAAATTAAATCAGAAAGATTTTTCAATAATGATAACTGTTTTGATTAACAGCTTTTATAATGGTTTATACGATAATAAAATTTTTAAATAATATAAATTAAGAACTAAAATATTGTAAAGATTTACTAGAAAGAGACAAAAGAACTAAATAAGAAATACAAAATGAGTAACCAACAGCTATAAAGATTTCTACATCTTTCACAAAATGCTTATTCAGATGTTGATCTCCCACTTAAAGAAACTAAAACCAGTTAAGTCCTATACCTAACTGGTTTTATTATATTTCAGTTCTTTCTTCTATATCTACATTAAAATATCTAAGAGCCTTAAATTTAGTCTTTCAATTTTATATGTTGTATATTACAGAAAGGAAGTTACTATTTTACACGAGGTTCTGTTGCTTCTTTTACGTTTTGTACACCATCATTAACTTTTTCACTTGCTACTCCTAAAGCTTCTTTTGATTTCTCAATTTGTTTTGAAGCAAATTCTCCAGTAGCAGAAGCTGCATCAGTAAGATGATCTTGTAGGGTAACTGAATCTTTTTCGTATTGTTCTTTTGTTTTTACATCTACAACGTTTACGTTAATTTCAATTACATCTAAGCCAGTCATTTTCCTAACTTCATTTGAGATTACTTGCTTAATTTTATCATAAATTGTAGTTACATCTTTACCATATTCAGCCACTATTGAAAGATCTACTGCAACTTGTTTTTTACCTACTTCAACATCGACTCCAGAAGTTGTGTTATCTGTATTTACTAATTTTCCGGCTATATTTGAAAAGAATCCTCCATCAACTGTCAAAAGCCCATCAATTTCATCTAATGCAATACCGATTATTTTTTGAATTACTTTATCTTCAAAAACCAATTCTCCTTTAATAGCTTCAGAAGCTTTTGATATATCATTCTTTTTAATTTCTGTTTTTGTATTGTTTGTTTTATTATCCATTAGTTTTCCTCCTAAAAATAAAAATTTATTTTTTACCGTAAAAACGGTTATTAACTAGTTTTATTTGTCAAAAAATCCAATAGTTTCTAAATAGATACCTAAATAAAAACCACATACAGTAAGTATTGTTATTATCACTATTTTAAAAAGTCCTAACGTGAGAATTAATAATCCTAATAGTAGTCCTACACATGCAAAAATGAGCGGATATTTATATTTCTCTATGAATTCTTTCATTGTTTTCTCCTATAAAACTTTTGATTTGGTTTCTTTATTTCTTTCATGATAATCATTGAATTTTATTTCAGTTAGTATTGTTTGTTCTGCACCAAATAAGGCATTCAAATTAGTGTTTACTTTCCTTATAAAGGAGGTTTGTCGCTCCCCTGTTTGAAAAGCTTTACGTATTTTTCCCCGTACATAGATTTTTATTTTTTTCTTCTTAATTACAACTTTTACCGTTGGATCAACAATAAAAGGCTCTTCTTTTGCTGCGATTAATACAAAATTCTCAATTGCTTTTTTTTGAATTGCTATTTTTCCAGTATCGGTCTTTTTTTCTATATAATTATTTATCCTAGGATAAAATAATACAATAATTAAAATAATAAATAAGAATGTTAGCAAAACGGCACTAAGCCAAAACAAAAATTGAGCCATGTTATTACCAATATATGGGTAACTTGTAAATGGTAGTAAATAAAATGGTAAACTAACCACACTTTGCATTGTAATTAACGTATGTGCTAAAGGGAAAAAAAACAGCAGTAAAACAATAGTTAATAGTAGTTTCAAGCTTTTTCGCATATTCCACCTCTTAGATTACGTTGTGAATATAATTCTTTATTTTATTATTCTATGGAACTTTACAATTAAACAAAACCTATAAATTAAACTTGACACAGATTTTGGCAGTTTGATTTATAGAATAATCTCCTTTCATTTCATTTATCTCACTAACTTTAGTTAAACTAATACGATAAGTTTAACCAATTACTATATCTGAAACTATCAAAGTGAGTAACTTGTATAAAAAAAATAGACTGTTCACTTTATAAATTAAAATAGTTTACGATATAATATTATCAAGTAAAAATCCTCAAGTCAAATAAAAATGAATGTTCAATTTATTTTTTATACAAGTTTTTTAATTCTAGAAATAAGTTCCCTGCTTATAAGAAGATGTACTAAATAATGATTATTATCTCACGAACATATTATTTCTTACCTCCAATCCTTTTAGAAACCATAAAAACTATTAACTAACAATATTTGAAAATTCACACTAGTATTATTTAATCCACTAGACAAAAAATTACTATCATCGATATAAAAAATTTTTTTCGATTGTATATAATATTTTTTTTGAGAGATGAGATTTTTCTATTGAAAATTTCTTATCTTCCAATGTTTTTTTGTTAAAGAAGACTTAATTTTTCGTTTTTTATTTCCTGTTTCTTTAATTACAAGTCTTTGTCCCTAGAAAAAATAAAAAATCAACCAATAAGTATTTCTGAATAATGAATAATATAATACGTTTTTTCGGCCAAGCATATTAAACATTGGGCGTGAGATTCAGTATCTTGAATATACTTATGATTTAAATAGACTCTTTTCTTATACATTTCTTGCCTAAAGATTATATATATTTCTCTTCTAAAGTTATCATAATCCCTCCTTAATACTTGAGTGATATAAAACATAATTACAACCTGAGATAGAACACTAAGTATTCTATCTCAGATCTATTTTCTATCCTTTTTTTCTTTTCAAATTTAATTTAAATCCAGCAAAAATAGAAGTCAATAAAACTATTATACCTACAAATACTCCAGATGATTTTGCCTCTCCAGTTTTTGGAAGAGTTTTATTTGTTTCAGATTTATAATTCACCTTACTCTTTTGTATTTGTAGAGTTTTATAATTACTAGTCTCTGGTGTTACCGGAGTTTCTGGATCTGGAGTCTCTGGTGTTACCGGAGTTTCTGGATCTGGAGTCTCTGGCGTTACCGGAGTTTCTGGATCTGGAGTCTCTGGCGT
>NZ_JBQASY010000028.1:0-28080 GCF_051909435.1 Enterococcus sp. 125944
GATGGGTATAGGTCATTTGTACTCACTCCTTATAATTCTTTGGTCGGAACTATTTTGAGTGTAGCACAAATGACTTTTTTAGTTGTCTAGCTTAATTTTACAATCGGCGTTTATAAATACACGACCATCGAAGATCCAGAAAGTTTTGCGAAAGAGCATTTAGCTTTTGGGAAAGAGATCGGTATCAAAGGTCGAATTCTTGTTGCGAAAGAAGGAATCAACGGAACGCTTTCTGGAACGATTGAAGCAACGGATGCCTATATGGAAAAAATGGAAGCGGACCCCCGTTTCAAAGGAATCTACTACAAAATCGATGAGGTGGAAGAACACGCCTTTAAAAAATTGTTTGTTCGACCGCGAAAAGAATTGGTGTCATTGAACTTAGAAGATGATATCGATCCTTTAGAACTAACCGGAAAGTATCTAGAACCGAAAGATTTCAAAGAAGCGTTGTTGGATGAAAATACCGTAGTGATCGATGCGCGGAATGATTATGAATACGATCTTGGTCATTTTCGAGGTGCGGTCCGTCCCGATATCCGCAGTTTCCGTGAATTGCCTCAATGGATCATTGAGAACAAAGAGAAATTCATGGATAAAAAAGTGGTCACTTACTGCACAGGTGGGATTCGCTGCGAGAAATTCTCGGGCTGGTTGTTGCGAGAAGGATTCCAAGACGTAGCACAACTTCACGGGGGAATTTTTGCTTATGGCAATGATCCAGAAGTTCAAGGAGAGTTGTGGGACGGTAAGATGTATGTCTTTGATGAACGTATCAGTGTTGAGATCAATCATGTCGACAAGACCGTGATCGGTCGCGATTGGTTCGATGGCACACCATGTGAGCGTTACGTCAATTGTGCAAATCCAGAGTGCAATCGTCAGTTCCTCACTTCGGAAGAGAATCAAGCGGCACACTTAGGCGGCTGCTGCTATGAATGTGCCGCCAATGAAAACAATCGTTACGTCATTGAGCACAATATCTCTCAAGAAGAACAAGCAGCAGTTTTAGCACAACTAGCGTCTGAAGTGACGGTTTAAAAAGATCCTGAAAAGGATCTTTTTTTGTTCTTTAATTATCTGAAAAATCAAACGATTCCAATTGATTTTTTTAACAAATTTCACTTTAAAAAAGGCAAGCTCCTCGCATATTTGTTTGATTTGGAGTAAACTATACCTAATTGTCAGATAGGAAAGAGGAATAGAGATGAAAATTGTTATTGCTGGTGCTGGTGCCATGGGCAGCCGATTTGCCATTAAATTAAAAAGAGGCGGCAACGATGTAACGTTGATCGATGGTTGGCCAGCGCATATCGAAGCGATCCGTACCAATGGACTACAAGCAAATTTGGATGGAGAAGAAATCACAGAATCTTTCCCCATTTATCCACAGTCCGAAGTAACGGCGGATACGCCAGCGGATCTGATCATTGTTTTTACAAAAGCGATGCAATTAGACCAAATGATGCAAGACATTGCTTCACTAATCGGTGATCAAACAAGAGTACTTTGCTTACTTAATGGCATTGGACATGAAGATACAATTGAAAAATATGTCGCTACCGATAAAATTTTCTTAGGAAATACCCTATGGACAGCAGATTTGATTGGACCTGGGCAAGTTCGATTGTTTGGGGAAGGATCGGTTGAACTGCAAAACATTGGTGAAGGCAAAGAAGCAGCGGCCAAAGAACTGGCTGAGGTACTAACTGCTTCTGGATTGAATGCGTCATACTCTGAAAATATTCGCTATTCAATCTATCGTAAAGCCTGTGTCAATGGTACATTGAATGGTTTATGTTCAATTTTGGATGTCAACATTGCACAGTTTGGAAATACAGCCACTGCACGACAAATGGTGCAAACCATTGTTGGAGAATTCGCAGCTGTTGCGGCTCATGAATCGGTAGAACTAGATGTTCCAGAAGTCGTTGCCCATATTGAAAAAACCTATGATCCTGCAGGTATTGGCTTACACTATCCTTCCATGTATCAAGATTTGATCAATAATCATCGTAAAACGGAGATCGATTACATCAACGGGGCTATTTCGCGTAAAGGTCGAAAATACAATGTTCCCACGCCTTATTGCGACTTCTTGACCCAATTGATCCATGCCAAAGAAGATGTGCTTGAAGCGAAGTAGTAGTAAAAATAAAAAACTATGATATAAGTCTAATAATAAAAGATCCGAATCATCTATGTAATGCCCTGGTAGTTTAGGAGAACATCGTCACACATTTTGGACGTTCAGGAGCAATCAAACATTTATGGTCCGGATCCTTTTTTTTGTTCATATCGTAGTGACTTTAATTCAATTGACGATAAAGAATTTTTCCTGCTATTGCTTATTACAAATTTTACTTGTGATTAATTAACTTTTTTTGAAAAGTGACGGTATTGAGTAGGAGTCATCTGCATTTTGTTTTGAAAGAGCTTGAATAAGGAGGGCGTACTCTTGTAACCTAAATTTTCAGCGATAGTATCAATAGTCATGGAAGATTCTCTAAGTAATCTTTGTGCTTCAATCAAACGTTTTTGGTCGATCATTTCTTGAAAAGTCGCGCCAGTTTTTGTCTTGAGCATATTACCTAAATAGTTTTGGTTATAACCAAACTCCGTGGCTAATTTTTTGAGAGTGATAGTTGTGTAATGATCGTTAATATATTTTAAGAGTGCAGCTAAATCATTTCTTTGAGAAGTTAACGACAGTTCATTCAAACTAGGAATTGCTGCTAATTCCAATAAACATGATCCTAAAAGGAGACTTAAGGAACGATGATAGAAGATTTCTTTGAGATAAAATTTGTGAATCATCAAGAATAAAAGCTGATTGATGATCGCGTGTTCTTTTAAATCAAAAACTAAAAAAGTATTATGAACACTATCCTTTTTAGCAGCATTCAAAAAGAAGTCCGTGACTGGATTACTTGAAGCGGGCAAGTGGTTCAAGAGCTCTGTTTGTAAAGTATGTTTGTCAATTAAAATATTGAGAATCAAATCATCTTTTCCTACATAATCAATTTGCTGAATCACTTCAGTGTCCATAATAATCAATTGCTGTTCAGTGAACCTCCATGCCTCCCCGTTTATTTTTTGCCGACAACATCCTCTTAGAAGGTAATTCATTTCAATGAAACTATGAGTATGAGCAGGCGTATAAGAGTAGCGATGATGCTTATTGATATAAATAGATCCCTCTTCAAAAAAATCATTAACGGGTATTTTTGGAATTACTGATCCATGATAGTCTAAATTCATTTCATTAATATTCTTCCCAGTAGTTCTTTGCTGGGCTTCAATTCGATCTTCTATATCAAAAAGTTTAATCAAACTTTCCATCCGTCAATCACCTAATTTTTTTATATAGTTAGTTCTATATATAAGTTATTCCCAATAAATAGTCAATATTTACTTTGCTATTAAAGGGTTTGTCAGATCAAACAAATAGCCTTTCAAAAAAATTCAAATTTATGACCTGTGAATTTGATAGTAAAGACCTACATTTTTGAAATTGTACCATTTTATGTAAGCGTTTAATATAACCCTATGAACAAGAAAGGGTGTTTCAAATGGACACAAATGGAAAGCAGCAATCATTAGTGAAAAAGTATTCTCTTTTAGCAACTGCAGCCGGTGTAGGTTCTATGTTGGGTTCTGGATGTATCGTCGGTCTCTCGGCAACTATACCGGTTTGGCAAAAAGGGTTGAACTTATCTGCGGGACAAGTTGGATTAATCTCTGGTGCACTAACCTTTGCAATTGCGTTCGGCTCTTTGTTTGCAGGGCAAATTACAAAAATCTTCGGCCTGATTCGAGCGTTCAACTGGATCAATTTGTTTTATGCTATTGGAGCAGCAATTTGTGTATTTTCAGGAAATTTTGTGGCTTTATTATTAGGAGTCATCGTCATGGGGATTGCATCTGGGGCGGATTTACCAATCAGTTTAACCGTTGTCTCTCATGATGCACCAGATGAAAAAACTTCTGCAAGTTTAGTATCTTCGACACAAATATTTTGGCAAATTGGTATTTTTATTTCTTATATTTGTTCTTTCTTACTTTCCGGAGTCAATGGAGTTTTGGGAGCGCGTATTGTTTTTGTTATTTTATTGGTCTTTTCAATCTTTGCGTGGGTTTGGCGGACAGTCTCAAAAAAATTTCGGATGTTCCACGAAGAAGGTGCAGCACGTCAGTCTGCGTTGAATCTGGTTAGCAATCAACAAAAAATTTCACTAAAAGAGATTTTTAGTGGGAATAATGCAAAAATTTATCGCAACTTTTTCTTCGCTATTTTAGTCTTTTATGTTTGTTGGAATTTGTTAGCGAATACATGGGGACAATTTCAGACATACGCTTTGACTAATGCTGGTGCTACACAAATGCAAGCAACAGGGCTAGGTATTGTGCTGAATATCATTTCTTTAGTGACTACGATTATCTTTGCTTCAGTAGCGGGTGGAAAGCATCGGAATAAAGCATTTTTTGTTGGCGCTTTTGTTCAATTCATGGCAATGGTTGGTATGGCAGTTATTGGCGGTAGTGCAGGATTCATCGCATTGGCGATAACGATTGCTTTTTATAATTTTGGAAATCCATTAGCAGGGGAAGCCATCTATAAAGTTTGGACTCAAGAATCATTTCCAACAGAATCTCGGGCATTCTTACAAGGCATTATCAATGGTTTTTCACGGTTGTGTTGCGGATTGTTTGCCTTTGTCACACCATTTTTGGTATCGCCAAACAATATTCAATTTTCGATGTATGGCTTTGCGGCGATTGTTCTAGTAGCAGCTATTGCAGGAGCTGTCATGATGAAATTGCAAAAAGGAGCTAAAACGAGAGCAAACAGTCGAAGAGATTCTAATCTAGCTGATTTAGTAAAGTAGTTGATCGATAGAATATAAATGAGTAAACGAAAGGAACGGATAATAGTGATAACAAATGAACGGCCACGATGGATCTGGTATGCTGGCGATTTTGAAATACGTCAAGGACTTTTACAAAATTTTTCTAGAGAAGAACGAGGATACGATTGGCCAGCTTACTGGTATATTGATGACTGCCATAAAAATGTAAAATTTAAACGTGAATATGAATTACAAAGTCCCACGACATTTGTTGTATATGCAACAGGGATTGGCTTTGTAGAAGTGAATGAAGTGAAATATTCTTTTGAACAAGAGATTGTCTGTCAACCCGGTTTTAATAAGATTAGGGTGAATGTAGGGAATCCAAACGGTTTGCCAGCCATCTATATTGAAGGAGAAAGAATCAAGAGTGATGAAGGCTGGTATTGCAGTAACTTTGTTGAAGAAGCTCCAGTAGGATGGAGCAATCTTTATATGAATAAAGAGCAAGACCCTAATAAAGTCTATTATGAAATAGAAACTTGTTTCCCTGTTTCGAAGACGGCGGTTGCTGGCGGCACGTTGTTTGATTATGGACGGACGATTTTCGGTTCATTAATGATCGATAAATTGTTGTCGGAGATACCGATATCTATTTGCTATGGAGAATCAGAAGCAGAAGCATGTGATAGTCAAATGTGTTATTACAAACAGGAAAATGTAAGAAAAGAAACAAACATTCGCAAACGTGCTTTTCGTTATCTTTTCATTCCTAATATAGCACCAGAAGCAATTGATATTCGTGCGATGCATGAATATCTTCCCATACACAATCAAGCCACATTCAAATCAGATGACTCTGTGATGAATCGAATATGGGATATATCTATAGAAACCTTTACATTGTGCAGTGGGCTTTTCTTTATTGACGGAATCAAACGAGATCGCTGGATCTGGTCAGGGGATGCTTACCAAAGCTATTTTATCAACCAATACTTATTCTTTGATGAAGATATCAATAAGCGAACGATCATGGCATTGCGAGGTCAAAATGAAGTAAAACAGCATATGAATACAATTGTTGATTATTCCATTTTATGGATCATAGGGATTGAAAATCACTATATGATGTCTGGGGACAGCTCATTTCTTGCACAGATTTATTCGAAAATGGTGACTATGATGGACTATCTTGAAAAACAAACCAATGAGTTAGGATTTATTTATGGTCGCGAAAAGGACTGGATTTTTATTGATTGGTCTGAAATAGATAAGGAAGGGACATTGGCAGCGGAACAAGTCCTGTTATTGAAAGCATACAAAGCTATGACTGTTTGTGGCTCTATCTTGAATCGTGATATTGATCACTATGTGACAAGATATGAACAGTTGAAAGCTAATTTAATGAGTTATTTCTGGGATGAAGAAAAAGGGGCATTTATTGATTCTTATCTATCTGGAAAGAGAAATGTGACACGCCATGCCAATATTTTTGCGGTCTTATTCGACTTTGTAGATGAAACGAAAAAGCAACAAATTTTGAAAAATGTATTGCTTAATGATGAAGTCACTCAAATCACAACTCCTTACTTCAAATTCTTCGAACAAGATGCCCTTTGTAAACTGGGACAGACAAGTCAAGTACATGAGATTATTCTTGACTACTGGGGTGGAATGGTGGAACAAGAAGCGGTTACTTTCTGGGAGGAGTATATTCCTGGAGAAAGTGGAAATGCTATTTATGAAATGTATGGGGATCCTTTTGGGAAAAGTTTATGTCATGCATGGGGAGCCAGTCCTATCTACTTATTAGGACGTTATTTCGCAGGAATTCAACCTATTCGACCAGGTTATGAAACATTCTTAGTTGACCCTAAGCTCGATTCTTTTCATCAATTAACGTGTATATTCCCAGTTAAAGGTGGCTGGGTGAAGATTGAGAAGACAGATACGTGCTTAACAATTTGTACAAATCGAGACGGTGGGATCTTGCGGATAGATGGAAAAGAGCAGCCAATGTTTGCCAATCAACCTGTAAGTTATGAGGTTGTAAAAAAGGTCTAAGCTGGATTCATCAAAGAAAGGAAGAAAGCAATGAATAGTGATCGGTTAAAAGTGTCTGAAAAACTCGGATTTGCCTTAACAAATCTAGGGAATATCCCTATTATGACACTATTAAATACGTATTTGTTAATTTTCTATACGGATGTCATTGGTGTTAATCCAGCTTTGGTAGGAATGTTATTCCTTGTTTCGAGACTTTTAGATGGCGTTAGTGATCCACTTATTGGTTTTGTGATTGATCGTTTTCCAAGAACAAAGATAGGGAAATACAAACCTGTGTTGATTTTAGGAGTCATCATCTGTTGCTTAAACTATTTGCTTGTTTGGTTTTCGCCTCTCCTATTTCCAGCTCAAAAAATCATTGCTATTAGTATTTCTTACATCCTTCTAGGAATTACTTTTGATTTTATGGATATTCCTTTGAATAGTTTAATCCCCGTACTGACGCAAGAGGATGAAGGGCGTAATCAACTTTCATCAATCAAAGGGATTTCATATACGGTAGGTCCAGCTATCTTAAATGTAGCAGCACCTTTGGCAATCGCAGCTTTTGCAACGTCTTTGAAAGGATACGTTTTATTGATTGTAGGGACGGTACTAGTTGTTCTATTTTTTACGATTGTAGGGACGTTGATGGTAAAGGAAAGAGGGACGGAAGCTGCCTATGTAACAAAGCCGGTAAAAGAAAAATATACAATGAAGGATGCGTTATCTGTATTCAAACTGCGTCCAGTTGTTTCATTGTTTCTAGCAATGCTATTCATTACAGCGGCAACGAACATCTTCAATGGTTCACTTCTATATTATCTTAGTTATATTATTAGCAACCCTAAATTATTGAGTGCAGCCAGTTTCTTAGGTATGCTGGGGGCATTGGCAGCAGGGCTTCTGGTTCCAAAATTATCGCAGCGATATGGAAAAAAACATCTGTACATTACAGGTTTGGTATTGATTTCATTATGTATGCTGGGATTTCTGGTCATCAATCATCACTCAGCCGTTTTCGTTTTATGCTATTGCGGGGTGCAATTTGCATTAGGGTTGACGAATACACTGCAATACAGTATTTCGGCCGATAATGTTGATACGATAAGAAACGAATTAGACATAGAGGCGACAGCATTGATTGCTTCTCTCACTTCATTAATCATGAAATTTGCGATGGCTATAGGTGGTGCTGTTCCGGGATTTGTGTTAAGTTTTACCGGCTATGCAGCGAATCAGTCACAATCAAGCACTGCGGAAAAAGGGATTTTATTCGTGACTTTCGTTATCCCGCTGATTTTATATGTAGTGACGATCGCTGTGTTCAGCAGTGGTTTTAAAAGTAACAAAATTAAAAGTTTGCATGTGCAAAAACGAAAAACAATGAACTAAGAGCGAAGTAGCATTTTCATTAAAACGATCTTAAAGCGAGAAAAATCTATCTTGAAGATGGAAAGAAATAAATCCATTCTCCGGATAGATTTTTTCTGCTATTGTTATTCGACTAGCTATACGGATGCTTCGCAGGAAGAAGTTTTTGTTTACAGTATCCTCCCTCAACCTTCAGGCAAATCTGCCATGTATCTTTCGGTTCCTTGAAAGACGGCCAATTGTTCTACACCGAAGGAGCACAGCATCTGGCTCATTTCGGCAAATAACAAGCGATAATCACTGGACTTATGCGCATCTGAACCTAGTGTAAAGAGTTTGCCCCCCACACTTTGATAGAGCGGGATCGCATATTCGTAAAGTGATGCATTTTGATAAGGACCAAAGCTTTTGGCATTGACTTCAAAAGCTAGCTCGCGAGCGACGACTTTCTTGAAAATAACTGTCAGTTCTTTTTCGAAATGCTGTGCAAGTTCTTCTGCTGTAAAGTCGAAGCGCCGCAACCCGTAGTCAAAATGGGTCAGGATATGTCCGTCAGAAAAAGTATCTAAAACTGTGGCCATCTGATCAAAATAAGACTTGACGACGGTAAGTTTGTCTTTCTCCAATACGGCATCATCCATATAGTCAAAGGAACCGTTTTGATGGATGCTGACTAACTTCAGGTCATAAGGATGCTGATCCAGATAGTCGCGTATTTGTGTTTCTTGCCCAGGAACGACACCGATTTCGATCCCTTTCAAAAGTTTCGTTGCTGTTTGTTCCTGTAAAGTCTGATGGCATTGTTGAAGCTGTTCATAATCGGGAATATCATCGCGATAATTTGAATAAGGGTTCTTGAGATCAAAGTGGTCAGTCGCCACAAAAAATTCCGGTTGAAAAGCTAAATAATTTTCGAAGCGTTCTTCTGAATCAAAAGATAAAAAAGTATGCAAATGCTGATCGTAGTAATTCATAATAACCTCCTTTTTGTACAAGATACCATAAAAAGCGAGAAACGACTATTTTTTCATAAAAAATCAGAAAAGCATTTCGTACAAAAATTCTTTGTTCTATAATGGATGAGAATGGAAGCAAAGGAGTAAATAGCAGTATGAGTATGTATCTTGAGATTCCGGAATTTGAAAGCGATTTTCGCTTTCGGACATTCCTTAATGATGGGCTGACGATCGTTTATCCCCATGTACATAAAGAAATCGAGCTGATTTATGCGAAACGAGGAAAAGTCAATATTGGGGTAGCTGATGAGATCATTGAGTTGGAAGAAGGCGAGCTGTACATTTTTGCCAGTGGCCAGCCCCACTATTTTTTGGCTTCTCCAGAGAGTGAGCGTTATGTGTATCAGTTTGATTTCGCACTGTTTGATGAAACCATTTTGCGAGAAAAAGAACTTTCTTTAAAAACACTTTTTGACGAGGGGGAACCCCACAGCAAGCATTGGCCAGTCAGTTTTACCGAAAAAATCACAGGATTGTTGATCGAACTCTACCAGTTAGAGGAAGAGCAAGTAGCTGGTAAACGCTATTTGACTATGGGTTTTTTGTATCAGTTGATCGGCGAATGTTATCAAGGGTTGCCGCCGCGTGCCAAAAAGATCGCTCCTTTAAAACGTTCTGCAGCTCAATACAAAGAAACGCTGCAACGTCTGGATGAAGTGTTTGAATATATTGAATCCCATTACCAAGATGTCTTAACGATGGAAGAAACAGCGAAGCATGTTGGATTCAGTCCCCATTACTTTACCCGCTTTTTTAAGACGAATACTGGAAAAACATTCATGCAGTTTCTGACGGAATACCGGATCAATCAAGCCAAATTCATTTTGGCAAACGAGAAACTTCCAATGGCAGAAGTAGCGGAAAAAGCCGGATTTGCCAGTGTCAAAACGTTCCATCACGTGTTCAAAGAGACCGTAGGACAATCCCCATTGCAGTATCAGAAACAATTAAATAATTGAATACTTGATGAAAGCTAGATCAACGAGCCAATCTTGTCAATCACTCGAACCCTTGAACAAGCGCAATTTTTAAGCGATTGTTCACTGTTTGTTTGGGTGCTTTTATTTGGTGTGAAGGAGTCTTTGATTCGTTTTAGTGAGAGTTCCATAAGATAAATTTCGGGAATTTTTTAAGAGGAAATTGGGAAGAACCTGTCAAATCCTTTCGCTATAATGAATGAGTAGAAAATAATAAGCGTTTTCAGGAGGAAAGAGATGACAGTAAGAATTGGAATCATTGGTTGCGGTGGGATTGCGAATGGCAAACACATGCCGGCATTATCACAAGTAAAAGAAGCGGAAATGGTCGCATTTTGTGATTTGATCGTCGAACGAGCAGTGGAAGCTAAAACAGCTTTCGGTACAGAAGATGCCCAGGTATTCAGCGACTACAAAGAAATGTTAGCAGAAGCTGAATTAGATGTTGTGCATGTTTGTACACCAAATGCTTCTCACGCGGAATTGTCCATCGCAGCATTAGAAGCAGATTGCCATGTAATGTGCGAAAAACCAATGGCAAAAACGACAGAAGAAGCAAAAGCAATGATCGATGCCGCTAATCGAACAGGCAAAAAATTAACGATCGGTTATCAAAATCGTTTTAGAAAAGATTCCCGCTACTTGCACGAGGTTTGTGCGGAAGGACAATTAGGCAATATCTATTTTGGGAAAGCCCATGCCATCCGTCGTCGTGCAGTACCAACTTGGGGTGTCTTTCTAGACGAAGAAGCTCAAGGCGGGGGACCATTGATCGACATCGGTACGCATGCTCTTGATTTAACATTGTGGATGATGAATAACTACCAACCTAAATTTGTTGTCGGAAAAGCTTACCATGAATTATCTCAGACAAAGAATGCGGCGAACGCTTGGGGGTCATGGGATCCAGAGAAGTTTTCGGTAGAAGACTCTGCTTTTGGATTTGTCGTGATGGAAAATGGCGCAACGATTTTCTTGGAAGCTAGCTGGGCGTTGAACAGTTTAGATGTCAAAGAAGCAAAAACAACATTGATGGGCAGCAAAGCTGGCGCGGATATGAATAATGGCTTAACAATCAATGGCGAAGATCATAGTTTGTTGTATGAAAAAAATATTGAGTTGGAAACTGGTGGTGTCGACTTCTATGAAGGGGACGGCGAAACGCCTGAAATCTTGGAAGCACAATCTTGGATCAACGCCATCATCAATGACACAGAACCTGTGGTCAAGCCGGAAGAGGCAATGGTAGTTACTGAGATTTTAGAAGCAATCTACAAATCCTCAGCAACTGGCGAACCGGTCTACTTGTAAAAGCAGTAGCTAAAAAGGAGCAAAGCATGAAACCAAAAATCGGACTACAGTTATGGAGCATCCAAGAAGCGTGTAAAGAAGACTTGTTCCAAGCACTTGAAAGTGTCAAAAAAAGCGGGTATGACGGAGTCGAATTCGCGGGTTACTACGGTTATTCCGCAACAGAGGTCTCAAACGCGCTAAAAGAATACGACTTGGGAGTTGCTGCTTCTCATCTACCCTTTGAAACATTGCGGGATCATTTTGAAGCAACACTGGCCTATGAAAAAGCGATCGGGAATCACCGACTCGTGGTTCCATATGCTTCATTTGAGACATTCGCAGAATGGCAACAGTTTGCCCGAGAGTTTGCAGAAGTTGCTAAGAAAGCAGCTGCTCAGGGCTTTGAATGCTACTATCACAATCATGCCCATGAATTTACCGAGATTCCTAATAAATCAATGATTGAAGAATTGTTAGCTGAAAATCCAGCACTTAAATTAGAAGCAGATCTTTATTGGATCGCTTATTCCGGCACTGATGTTTTCACTTGGTTGAAAGAACATCAAGAGTCCGTTGGTCTTTTGCATATCAAAGATATGCAGGAAGAACCAAAAGAAAGCACAGAAATCAATAATGGCATTTTACCTATCAAGGACTATGTCACAGTTGCGCAACAATTCCAATTGCCTTGGTTGATCGTGGAACAAGAAGCGTTCCAAAAATACGCACCTTTAGAAGCGACGGCCATCGATTATTTGCAATTAAAAGCTATCGTTGAGGAGGTTTACCAATGATCCATGTCACTGTTTGGAATGAATTTAGACACGAAAAAACAGATGAAACCGTTCAGGCAATGTATCCCGAAGGAATCCACGGACAAATCGCTGCCTTTTTGCAAGCAGATGATTTTCAAGTTCGCACAGCAACCTTGGATGAACCAGAACACGGATTAACAAACGAAGTATTAGCTGATACCGATGTGCTCGTTTGGTGGGGGCATATGGCCCATGATGAAGTACAAGACGAAATCGTTCAGCGCGTTCAACAACGGGTGTTAGAAGGAATGGGTCTGATTGTCCTCCATTCTGGTCACTTCTCAAAAGTCTTCAAGAAATTGATGGGCACTTCCTGTGACTTGAAATGGCGCGTGGATGATCAGCATTGTCGAATTTGGAATATCAACCCGAGTCATCCAATCGTAGAAGGTGTCGGCGAATTTATTGAACTTGAGAAAGAAGAAATGTATGGGGAACACTTTGACATCCCAACTCCAGACGAATTGATCTTTGTTAGCTGGTTCCCAGGAGGCGAAGTCTTCCGCAGCGGCTGCACCTTCCGTCGTGGCAATGGCAAGATCTTTTATTTCCAACCTGGGCATGAGACGTTTCCGAGTTATTACAACGAAAAAGTACAAAAAGTTATCAAAAACGCGGCACGTTGGTGCGCACCAACAGAAAATACGTACCCAACGTACGGCCATTATCAAGCCAATGAGGAGGTAGGCAAATGAAATTAGGAGTATTTACGCCATTATTCAATCATTTAACGTTTGAAGAAATGATCACAGAAGTTGCAGAAAAAGGATTGCAGACAGTTGAGATCGGTACAGGAGGTTCTCCAGGCAATGCCCACTTGGATATCGATAAGTTGCTTGCTAGTGAAGCAGACCGGAAAGAATATTTAGCTAAATTAGCCGACAAAGGACTAGAAATCTCGGCGTTAAGCTGTCACAACAATCCCATTTCGCCTTTAAAAAATGAAGCGCAGGAAGCAGATGAATTATTACGCAAAACGATCAAGCTGGCCAGTTTGATGAATGTCCCTGTCGTCAATGGATTCTCTGGTGTTTCGGGAGGAAATGCAACAGACACGCAAGTCAACTGGCCTGTTCTGCCATGGCCAACGGAATACGATGATAATTACAACTATCAATGGGAGCAAAAGCTGATCCCTTATTGGAAAGAAATCAATACCGAGGCAGAAGCTGCTGGTGTAAAAATCGGTATTGAGCTGCATGGCGGATTCTTGGCTCATACGCCTTATACGATGTTAAAACTTCGCGACGCTGCAGGTAAAGCAATTGGTTGTAACCTTGATCCAAGCCATTTGTGGTGGCAAGGGATCGATCCAGTGGCAGCAGTCAAGATTTTAGGTGAAGCAGATGCGATTCATCATTTTCATGCCAAAGATACGTATCTTGATCAAGATAATATCAACATGCATGGGTTGACAGACATGCAGCCATACAGCAATGTCAAAACAAGAGCTTGGACTTTCCGCTCTGTTGGCTGCGGGCACAGCTTGCAAGTTTGGTCGGACATCATTTCCGCATTGCGGATCTATGGGTATGATTATGTCTTGAGTATCGAGCATGAAGATCCAATCATGTCTGTTGATGAAGGATTGAACCGAGCAATCACTAATTTGAAATCGATTATGATCAAAGAAGAACCATCCGCAATGTGGTGGGTGTAACGAGGAGTATAGAAAATGAGTGCAATCAATTTTGTTGTCATCGGTTATGGCGGTATGGGTGCTTACCATGTGCACAACATCCTGCCGAATGAAAATGAACGGATCCATATTGTGGGAACCTATGATATTTCGGAAGAAAGACAAGCTATTTCACAAGAAAAAGGGCATAAAATCTATAAAAGTTATGAAGAAGTCTTAGCAGATGAAACCATTGAAGCAGTGCTGATCGCAACGCCGAATGATTTGCATAAGGATTTGTCGATCGCAGCCCTCAGAGCGGGTAAGCATGTTGTATGTGAGAAACCTGTTGCTTTAAACACTGCTGAACTAGACGAAATCGTTGCTGTGGCCAAAGAAACAGGCAATACATTTATGGTCCATCAAAACCGTCGCTGGGATCCAGACTTTCTGATCGTTCGCGATTTATATCGTAATAGGCAGATCGGTGATCTTTTCCAAATCGAATCACGGGTCCAAGGTGCAAATGGCATCCCAGGTGATTGGCGCCATGTGAAAAAACAAGGAGGCGGTATGGTATTAGACTGGGGCGTTCACTTGTTGGATCAAATACTTTGGTTAGTGGACAGTCCAGTGAAAGATGTGAAAGCTGACTTAAGCTATATTCTGGGAGAAGAAGTCGACGATGGATTCTTTGCTTTGATCACATTTGAAAATGGTGTCAAAGCAATCGTGGAAGTTGGGACCTCCAATTACACCCAATTGCCTCGCTGGTACATTAAGGGAATTGAAGGAACTGCTACGATCCAAGATTGGGCGTTGAATGGTAAGATGGTTCGGGCAACTGGCCGCGAAGATGTTGCCGCACCTAAACCTGTCCAAGCAGGTGTTGGATTAACGAAAACAATGGCACCGCCATCTGAATTGGCTGCAGAATCAATCCCATTTCCAGAAGCGAAAGCCGATTTTGATCCTTTCTACAAGAATTTTTATCATGTAGTCCGTCACGGTGCTGAACCAATTGTCAAAAATGAAGAAGTTCGCAACGTCATGGAATTGATCGAACGAATCTTTGCCGTAGCCAGCGCAAAATAAGAGCAATCAAGACACAGAAAAACGAATCCCGCATAGCAAATGATCCCTGTTAAATCTTGCAGTCAAAGGAGAGTTAACAGAGATCATCAAGTGATGCAGGTGATTGTTTGCCTGTGTCTTTTTTTATTCCGAAATATAAAAATTGAAAAGCAGATCCTGCGGGTAATTGCCCCAACGATCGCCAAAAATAGTTAGACCGCCAGCGTTTTCTGCGGTTGCCGGTGCTGCAATTTTGAATGTAAAGAAATCACTGTGATCCAAATCGATCTCGCTTAAGTTATGGTCGGTCAGCTTTTCTCCGTCGATCGAAGTATCAAAACGGTTGATCCGCAGATGTTTCAACAAGCCGTATTGACTGAACTCATCGATCCACCATTGAGGGGTCAATGCCCCCCGTACATCTGAAAAGTTTCCTGGAACAGTATAGGTTCCTAAACAGACATCGTTGATATAGAAAGAAATATCACTCGGCCAATAATTATTGGAAATAGGGAATTCAGAAGCAATCTCCATGCTGATTTCCAGCATTTCGATTTTTTCCCCATTTTTTAGCGGTTTCGGAATTTTGTACTCTAAGAATCCATTGTTTAACCAGATAATACTGGCATCTACTCGTTCTTGTGCCAAAAAGGATTTAGGATCATCCAATGCGCCGATCAGGCGATCTTTTGTAGCCATTCCACAAGAAGCTTCGGCTCTAAAATCAGTGAAGTGACCAATTTTCACAGGTAATGAAGTCAAATTCATTTCTGGAAATACTTTTTCGGGGAAGTTGATGTTGATGAAATCAGTCTTTAAAGCTAGAAACTTCTTTTTCCAATCTTTTCCCGTTCCTTTTTCTAATCTGATCAATTGTGCCTGCTCTAATTTTTTGATGTGCTTGGTCATGAGTGCGTTGCTGATTGCCAGTTTTTCCCCAATCTCACTGATGCTTTTTCTTTCCCCGCCTAACTCTCTCAAAATTGCCAAACGCGTCTCATTGGCTAAAGCTTCATAAACCGGTAAAGAGGTTTTCTCTAAATTTAATTCCATTCTATTCACCTCGTTATACTTTTTTGTTAATTGATTGCGCAGGTTTATTATAACATAACTTGATGATTTTACACTATAGTTAAACGATATAAATATTTTATTTTAGTTGTTAAATAGCTGTTGACAGCGCTTTATTTTGATGTTAATTTAACGGTGTAAACAGTTTGGTTTTTATTGTTGTTGAAAAAAGTAAAGTGAGTTGGAATATCGTTTTACAAATAAGTTAAATAATAGGAGCGTGGAAAAATGAAATTTAGTAAAGCAGCTATAGTAGTAGGGGCGACGTTGCTGTGTGGCATCGTATTGTCAGCATGTGGAAGTGGCGGCGGCAACTCAAGCAAGAGTTCTGAAATTTTGTTATGGTCATCCACAACTGGACCAGATGGGGAGAAAATCAAAAAGACGATTGACGAATACAATGCGACGGATCCGGATTTCAAAGTGAAATTAGTGAGTATGCAAGGGGATACCTTCACCTCAAAACTAACTACAGCAGGTAAATCGGGGAAAGGTGTACCAGATTTGGCTTTAGTCGCTTCAGAAGCACTTCCCACCTATAAGAACCAAGAGATGCTGGATTCTTGGGATGACATGATCAAAGGTACAGAGCTAGATCGCAGCAATTATGTTGAAGCAGCTTGGGATACCGGTACTCTTGAGGACAGCCAGTATGGGATTCCTGCCACCATGGGGTCGTGGGTCATGTATTACAACAAAGATCTGGTAGACAAATACATTCCTGGAGCATTAGATGATGGCATCGTGACTTATGAAGAAATCAATCAGGCAGGTGAAAAAGCAAAAGCAGATGGCGTTTATAGCTTTGGTTATACCTGGGGGATGCAGAATTATTCCAATCTATATCAGCAAATGGGCGGACAATGGCAAGATCAAGATGGCAAAATCAATATCGATAATGAGTATTCGTATAACACGGTACAGGAATTCAAAAATTTGTATGATGCGGGCTACATGGTGCCAGACGGGGAAGATGCCAATAAACTTTTTGCGAATCAACAGTTGATCTTCTTGCCGGAAGGAACGTGGATGTTGAGCAATATGGAAGAAATCAGTGACTTTGAGTGGGGAGAAACCTTTACACCGCAATGGGATGCGGAAAATATCGTTCAAGGATCGGGAGTTGATCAGTTTGCGATGTTTAAGACAAAAGAAGAACGTTCTGATGAAAAGAAAGAGGGAATGGTGGATTTCTTGACTTGGTTGCAGGCAAACCAGTTAGAATGGGTGAAATCTGGCGCCAATCCAACTTCACTAGCGATGCTTGACAATGAGGAATATGTCAAGATGCCGCAATCTTTCTTGTTGAAAACAGAAAAAGGACAGGCGGCGATCTCTGTGAATGCAGTCGATGGATTGTCTTACATTTTTGATGAATACGACAATCGTTCTTGGGACATGATCACTGGAAAAGCCGATATTAAAGATACCTTTGGTGAAATCCAAAAAGTCGTGGAAGAGAAAATGAAATAATCGCAGGGTCTGTGACAAAAGCTGAAGGCAAAGAAGATAGTGATCAGGCATGTCGAGAAGACACATACCAAAAGAGGACTCATATAAGATTTCTCAAAGAGTGGCCTTTTGATCTGGTTAGCTTGGCAACTTACACGAAAGAGCATCTTCCATGCAGAAGTGGTTTTTGTCACAGTCTTTTTCTAGTCGATTTTATCAAGGCATGAAAGGATGCGTAATGTATGAGTAGCAAAAAAAAGCTCAGTGGTTGGCCCGTTTTGTTTATCGGTCCCCACATGATTCTTTTTATTTTATTCTTTTTGGTTCCTGCTGTAATTGGTGTTTATGTTTCCTTTACCGAATGGGATCTTTTTAGTTCACCGATTTTTATTGGTTTAGACAATTTTAAGACGATTCTATTTGATCAAGACTCGCTGTATCATACGCAATTTTTCAATGGGATGAAAAACACGCTATTCTTTGCAGTGATATCAGTACCTCTGTGTATCGCGATTCCATTGCTATTAGCTGTGGCATTGTCCGCAAAGCCAAAGATGATGCGCTTTTTTCAATCGGTTCTTTACTTGCCGACATTGTTTGCCATCTCTGCTGTAATGATCATCTGGGGGTTTCTGTTAAGTAAATCCTTTGGCCCCATCAAAGAAGTTTTTGGGATAGATATCAATTTTGTCGGGACACAACCATGGGCCTGGATCGCGATTTTGATCGTAACGATTTGGTGGACATTAGGAGGAAATTTGATCATTTATGTAGCTGCGTTGAACGGTGTGCCCAGGGAACAAATGGAGGCAGCCGAGCTTGACGGAGCCAGCAGTGTAGTGAAGTTTTTCCGGATTTCGTTGCCGAGTATTCGGAATCAGCTGATTTTTACAACAGTCATGACGACTATTGCTCAATTCAATATTTATGGACAGCCATTGATGCTGACCGGGGGTGGTCCGAACAATTCGACGAGAGTACTCATGATGTATATTCAAGAGAATGCTTTTGGCAGTAGTACGTCCGTTGCTGGTATGTCATCGGCGATGGCGATTTTACTAGGGATCGTTATCATGATCGTTTCGGTCTTTCAATTTATCATGATCAAAAAATTAGAGAGGTAAGGGGACAGCCATGCGAGAAAATAAAGTAGGAAAAAGAGTCGCATTTATCGTATTAGCTATTGTTTGTATTGTCTGGATTTTTCCTCTGATATGGGCTATTTTTACCTCTTTCAAATCAGATGCTGAGATCCAAAAAGTTGGCTTTAGCCTGATTCCTAAAGAGTGGACCTTCGCAAACTTTTTAGGGTTGTTGCAGGGGAATGATTCATCGCCAGTCTTTCGCTGGTTTTTGAATTCGATGATCATTTCAACAGCCCACACATTGTTGGTGATGGTGATCGTTTCTTTTGCGGCTTATGGCTATACACGGCTGGCGTTTAAAGGTCGAGACTTGATTTTTGCATTATTGCTGGGAACGATGATGTTTCCTGGTGTCGTCAATTTGATCCCCAATTTCAAAATCGTGGATACATTAGGCTGGACCAACACGTTTCTAGCCGTGATCGTTCCTGGCGCAGCAGGTGTCTATAACATTTTTCTAGTTCGTCAGTTTATCTTAGGGATTCCTAAAGAATTGGATGAGTCGGCTGTAATTGATGGGGCCAATGAATTTCAGATTTTTTATCATATTATTCTGCCGCTGATCAAGCCGGTTTTAACCGTCGTTGCGTTATTTAGTTTTACTGGTTCGTGGAACGACTTCTTGTGGCCTTCTATCGTTATGAGCGATATTGATAAACTGCCTATCACGCCGGGACTTCAGTTGCTGCAAGGGCAATATATGACGTATCCGGGAGTAGGAGCTGCAGGAGCTCTTTTAGCATTGATCCCGACATTCCTTTTATATTTAGTGGCGCAAAAGAGTTTCATGGAATCAATGTCATTGCAAAGTGGTATAAAATAAATTGTTTTTTGGAGGAACTATGAGCAGAAATGAATACCCTAGACCCCAGTTTCAACGAGAAAACTGGCTGAATTTAAATGGAGAATGGCACTTCGCCTTTGATGATAAAAATGTAGGACTAAAAGAGAAATGGTATCAAGAGGAGGAAGCCTATCCGCATAGAATCAAGGTGCCCTTCGTCTATCAAAGCGAATTGAGCGGGATCAACCAACGAGAACCTCACGATATTGTCTGGTATTACCGGACATTCACAGTGCAGGCAATGGACAGTCAACGTGTAGTCTTGCATTTTGGTGCGGTGGATTACGAGGCGGATGTCTTTGTCAATGGTTGTCATGTAACGAATCATCAAGGCGGTCATACCTCTTTTGAAGTAGATATTACCGATTATTTGGTCGACGGTCAGCAAGCGATAAGTGTGCGTGCATTTGATCCTCATGCAGATGAAAGTATTCCTCGAGGAAAACAATTCTGGGAGACAGAATCTGCTGGTATCTGGTATACGAATTCTACCGGGATTTGGCAGCCAGTATGGCTGGAAGTCGTTTCAGAGACTCATTTGAAAGAAATCAATCTAACTCCAAATTTTGATGAGGGGACCGTGACTGTTGAAACGATCTTGAATCAGTTCCAGCCGCAGTGTGAACTGGACTATCGGATCTCTTTTAAAGAACAGCTAATCGCAGCGGGGAGACTGTCTGCAGATTCGGCAAAAATGAAGTTCAATGCCGATCTTTTTCAGGAACATATTTTCAGAAGCAATTTCCATCATGACGGTTGGTCTTGGACACCGGAAAATCCCCAGTTATTTGATATTAAACTTTCTTTAATCAACGATGGAGAAACAATTGACTACCTGAAAAGTTATTTCGGCATGCGTAAAATCCATACGGAAAACGGCATGGTCTATTTGAACAACAAACCTTACTATCAAAAGTTGATTTTGGATCAAGGGTACTGGCCTAGTGGCCTCTTGACTGCACCGTCAGATGAAGACTTTAAAAAAGACATCTTACTAGCAAAAGAAATGGGCTTCAATGGTTGCCGCAAACATCAAAAAACAGAAGATCCGCGCTTTTTGTACTGGGCGGATCAGTTAGGTTTTCTGGTTTGGGGAGAATGTGCGGCTCCGGCGATTTACAATGAAGATTCTGTTGAACGACTGATGCGGGAATGGACCGAGATCATTGCCAGAGACTTTAGCCATCCCTCCATTGTGACTTGGGTGCCGATCAATGAAAGCTGGGGCGTGCCAAAGATTTCCTTTGACCGAACACAGCAACATTTCTCTCAAGCAATGTATCATTTCTTGCACGCATTGGATAAAACACGATTAGTGATCTCAAATGATGGTTGGGCAATGACAGAAACAGATATTTGCGCCATTCACAACTATGCCCATGGCCAAAAAGAAGAAACTGAGAAATATGATTACTTTAAAGAAACCCTCCGAACTCGCGAAAATCTGATTAAGCGGCTTTCTACTCCGTGGCCGATTTTTGCCAACGGCTTTTCTTATCAGGAGCAACCAATCTTGTTAACGGAATTTGGTGGCATCGGCTTTGATGTATCGGGACAACCAGGTTGGGGGTATACGTCAGTCGACAATGAAGTTGAATTCTTAAAGGACTACCAACGGGTGCTGTCGGCTGTCTATGCTTCAGTAGGGCTCTGGGGATATTGCTATACGCAATTGACCGATGTCGAACAGGAGATCAATGGGTTGTTGACTTATGACCGTCAGCCTAAAGTGGACTTGGCAGCAATCAAAGCTATCAATGATCAATTTCATGTTTCTCAAGTTGAATGATATGCAGACGGCAACATTGGAAAGGAGAGACAATGAGAAAAAATGGTATTATTTGTGCATTGATTTTGGCGACTCCTTTCGTAGGAGGTTGCGGTACTTCTCATGAAACGCTGGTTGACGATTTCACAGCGATCATCGACAACGATGGTGCAGACCCGTGGATTTTTCAAGATGAGAAATATTATTATTATACGAAAACTACTGGTAACAACTTAACCCTTTGGCGTTCGGAAAATCTGACTGAAGTAGCAGCGGGGGAGAAAAAAGTCATCTGGGAAATGCCTGCGGAGTTTGAAAGTATCTGGGCACCGGAACTTCATCAGCTGGATGGTACGTGGGTCGTTTATTTTGCGGCCAATCATCCCTCAGAAACCCACCGGATGTATGCACTAGTCAACGAAAACCAGGATCCTTACAGTGATGATTGGCAGTTGGAAGAAATCAAAGGACTGGATGACAAGTTTGCTATTGATGGAACTGTCCTCGAATTAGACGAACAACAGTATTTCCTTTGGTCAGGTTGGGAAGGATATGAAAATATTGCCCAAAATATTTATATTGCTGAAATGATCTCACCTACAGAAGTCATTGGTGAAAAGCAGCTGATTTCGACTCCGGAATACGAATGGGAAATGCGGCAAACGCCGTTGATTAACTAAGCACCTCAAGTGATCATCAAAGAAGATACGGTAAATGTGGTCTATTCGGCTAGTGGAAGTTGGGACAATGATTATGCACTGGGACTTTTGACAATGGATCGCCAAGATGATCCATTAGATACCCGAAGTTGGACGAAAGAATCCGAACCGATTTTTCAGCAGACAGAAACTGTTTTTGGTCCCGGGCACAATGGGTTTGCCAAGTCGAAAGACGGCACCGAAGACTGGTTGATATTTCACGCTGCTCGTTGGGATCATTCTGGCTGGCAACGCTCGATTCGTTTGCAGCCAATCAAATGGGAAGAAAACAAGCTGAAATTAGAAGTTCCTTTAGCGGATAATGAAACACAGAAGCTTCCCAGTGGTGAAGCAAAAAGGATCCGAATGACCGCCAGTGATGCGCTTCTTGAAGGTGATTTAGTAACAGTGACAGACGAGGAAGCATTGATGAAAAAAGTGGTTCAAGGGTTTGAATCGACCGAAGATCGTTTGGTTTTTCAACCAACAATGGGACAGGCTAGTGAAGCGACGGTCATCGTTTATCTTAAAACTCAAGATTATTTGTCATTGAATGAGCCCGTGTATGTTCAACTGAAAACAGATGATGACAGCCAACGTTTGGCGGTCTATCCGTCACAATACTGTCAGCCTATCCAAACTACTATGAATTTGAAAGCAGGCACTATCAAAATCGAAGTGTCTTCAGAAATTGGGGTCGACACACTGAGTGTCGATCGGATGGAGATCATACCAAAAGAGGGAGAATAGTTTCTAGAGCTGCTTTCAGTGGTTTAGATATCATAACACTGAAAGCAATGGCGTGGCTCAAATGGCCATGCTGTGATCTGTCTTGTTCAATTTAGGGCTGTTCTTCGATCCGAATGAAGCAAACTAACATCCTAAAGCAGTGTCATGGACAGACGTGCCATGATACTGTTTTTTTTTTGAGTAATTAGGATGAGCCGCTGATAGAGCTCTAGGCCAAGATAGGCAGTTTTCCTTCTTCCATGTATAATAAAGACAAATGGGACGGAGCAAATCGTTTTACAAAGTAGACGTAAAAGTAAATGCAAATGAGGTGAATGGATGAAAACCAGGCAAGAAATGATTCGATCTTCAAACGGCAAAGATCAACTTTATGTGAAAATTTGGCAGCCGGAGGGACAGTCCAAAGGAATGCTTCAGCTGATCCATGGCATGATTGAACACATTGAACGGTACGATCCGTTTGCTCAATATCTCGTTTCAAAAGGATTCACAGTGATCGGTCATGATCACTTGGGACACGGGAAAACAGTAGCTGAGCAAAACGAGTATGGGACATTTGGAGAAACAAATGGTGCGGATTATCTTGTAGCAGATGTGGGATTGGTTCAGCGTTTTGCGTTGGAGCAGTTTCCAGCTCAACCTTATTATCTTTTAGGTCATAGTATGGGCTCTTTGGTTTTGCGCAATTTTTTGTATCAGAAAAATACAAAATTGGCAGGAGCAATCATTATGGGGACGACACTGGAAGCGCCGGCCAAAATGACCAGTGCCGCTTTATTGACGAAGTCGTTGATGCCTTTTCGACAGCAAGCATGGCCTTATCGCGTGATGGAAAATCTGGTTTTTGGTCAACATAATCGGCGGTTTCAGCCCAACCGAACGGCGAAAGATTGGTTGTCCAGTGATCCCCAACAAGTAGATGCTTATTTAGCAGATCCGCATACGCAATTTCATTTTTCATTAAGTGCCTATCGAGATTTGTTTTTATTGACAAAAAAAGCGAGTGCCCCCCGCCTGTTGCAGAAAATCGATCGCGAATTGCTGTTACTGCTGATTTCAGGAAAAGAAGATCCTGTGGGCCATTATGGCAAGAGTGTCCGTAAGCTAGCAAACTATTTGAACCAGCAAGGGCAGCGGCATCTGACAGTTTATTTGCTGGAAGGCGGTCGTCACGAGATCTTAAATGAAACCAATAAACAAGTCGTATTTCATGAAATCTGGCAATGGTTAGAAAGCAATTGAGGAACGTTATCAATTGCTTTCATCTTTTTTTCAGAAAATTGAGAATTTTAATTATTTTTAACCTTTTTTCATATTCCTCCTTCTGCTATAATGGGTGTCACATCTAACAACAAAGGAGAGATTTTTGTATGACTGTTTATAACTTTTCAGCTGGTCCCGCCGTCTTGCCCCGCCCCGTATTGGAAAGAGCTCAATCCGAGCTTTTGGATTATCGTGGCAGTGGGATGTCCGTTATGGAGCTGAGTCATCGGTCTTCCTTGTTTGAAGAGATCATTCAAGACGCAGAAGCCCTCTTGCGGGAATTGATGGCGATCCCGGATAACTATCGGGTGCTGTTTTTGCAAGGTGGAGCAAGTCTGCAATTTAGTATGGTGCCATTAAATTTAGCGAAAAACAAAAAGGCCCTTTATATCAACACGGGCTCTTGGTCAAAAAAAGCGATTCAAGCGGCTGAAGCAGTTGCTACGGTTGAGGTGATCGCATCAAGTGAAGATAAGCATTTTACTTATATTCCAGAAATCACAGTAGATAACATCGACCAAACAGCGACTTATCTGCATATTACTACGAATAATACGATTGAAGGAACAGCTTTTCAGACGATTCCGGATGCTGGCAAAGTCCCGATCATTGCTGACATGTCATCAAATATCTTGGCCAATGAGTATCGTGTAGAAGATTTCGGTATGATCTATGCAGGTGCCCAAAAGAACATTGGACCAGCAGGATTGACGGTGGTTATTATTCGAGAAGATTTATTAAATGAAGAAGCGGTCTTTGCTCCAATGTTGGACTATCGTCTTCAAGCTGACAACGGTTCCCTTTACAATACGCCGCCTACTTACAGCATTTATATCGCAAAACTGGTTTTTGAGTGGTTGAAAGAATTAGGCGGTGTAGCAGCGATTACTGCGCAAGACCGACAAAAAGCTGCACTGCTCTATCAAGCGATCGAAGCATCGAACTTGTTTAGCAGTCCCGTAGACAAAAATAGCCGCTCCCTAACGAACATTCCTTTTATCACTGGCGATAAGGAGCTGGATCGACAATTTAATGAAGCTGCAGAAGCAGCCGGCTTTAAAAACTTAAAAGGACACCGTTCGGTAGGCGGTATGCGAGCAAGTTTGTACAATGCGTTCCCTATCGAAGGCGTTCAGGCACTTGTCGATTTCATGAAATCATTCGAAGCGGAGGTCAAATAAATGTATCAGATCAAGACATTCAATGCGATTGCACCAGAAGGGCTTCAAAGGCTAAACAAAGAAAAATATGCCATCAATGAAAGTGATGAGCCAGAAGGAATCTTGCTGCGAAGCCAAAAGCTGCATGACTATCCTTTTCCAAAAAGTGTATTAGGGATTGCGCGAGCTGGAGCTGGTACGAACAATATTCCGGTCAAAGAATGTACAGAACAAGGCATCGTCGTCTTCAATACCCCAGGAGCTAATGCAAATGCAGTCAAAGAGTTGGTTATTGCAAGCTTGTTATTAAGTGTTCGCCCGATTCTCCAAGGTGCTCAATGGGTCCAAACACTGAACGGATCAGATGTAGAGGAACAGGCAGAAGCCAACAAAAAGCAATTCGCCGGTACGGAACTAGAAGGCAAAAAGCTTGGTGTGGTTGGGTTAGGCTCGATTGGTGCCATGGTCGCTAACGATGCCTACCGCTTAGGGATGGAAGTTGTGGGCTATGATCCTTATGTTTCGGTGGACACAGCGTGGACCATCTCCCGCAGAGTCAAACGGGCCAATGATTTAGCAGAAATTTTCACAACCTGTGATTTCATTACTCTTCACGTGCCATTGATGGAAAACACCCGCCATTTAGTGGGCAAGAATGAATTGGCCAAAATGAAGCCAACGGCTAAACTGTTTAACTTTTCTCGTAGTGAGATCGTTGATACAGCTGCAGCTCTTGCTGCGTTAGATAATAATGAGATTGCTGGTTATACAACTGATTTTGCAGATGAACGCTTACTGGGCCATGACAACGTGCTAGTTCTACCGCATTTAGGAGCATCGACAGAAGAGGCTGAGATCAATTGTGCCAAAATGGCTGCCCGCACATTGAAGAAATTTTTGGAGTTTGGGACGATCAAACGCTCAGTGAATTTTCCAACCGTAGAAATGGCGTTCCATTCGCCGTATCGTTTAACAGTGATTAACCGCAACGTGCCAAATATGCTAGGACAAATTTCCTCGATCATCGCTGAATCTGGAATCAACATCGATAATATGTTGAATCGCGGACGTGACGACTATGCCTACACATTGGTGGATGTCGGAGCAACAGATGCTGCATTGCTTGAAGCGGTGGCAGATAAATTACGAGCTAAAGAAGATATTATTCGCGTGCGAGTGATCAAGAATCAGGAGGTAGGCTATTAATGGTTCAAGTTTTTCCTTTTAAAGCAATCCGCCCACAAACTGACTTAGCAGAGAAAATTGCGGAGTTGCCCTATGATGTAGTCAACACGCAAGAAGCAGCGGCATATGCTGCCGGCAACCCTTACAGCTATTTTCATATCGATCGCTCAGAAATCGATCTGCCAAATATTGCTCCTTATGATCCGCAAGTGTATGCGAAAGCAGCAGAAAATTTGGCTGCTTTTCGAGAAAAAAAATGGCTGATCCAAGACAATGCACCGTCCTATTATTTATATGAGCTGACAATGGCGGGGCGGAGTCAAACTGGGCTTGTTGTTTGCACATCGATTGAGGATTATGTAGCTGGTAAAATCAAAAAACATGAGTTTACTCGACCAGAAAAAGAAGTTGACCGCATCAATCACATCCAAGCTTGTGATGCAAACACGAGTCCAATCTTTCTAAGTTACCGTCAGCCTGAGTCCTTAAAAAAAACGATCCAGGATTGGCAGAGTCACCATCAACCGATCTATGATTTCACGAGTTACCATGAGGTCCATCATCGGGTTTGGCTGATCGATGATTCTGCGGTGATTGCTGCTTTATCACAAGAATTCTCAGCGATTGATGCGTTGTATATCGCTGACGGCCATCATCGTACCGAGTCGGCAGTGAAAGTCGGCTTGCAAAAGCGCAAGGAAAAAAACAATAGTGAGGAAAGCGAGCGCTTCTTAGCGATTTTGTTTCCGGAAAATGAATTGGCGATCTGGGAATACAACCGAGTGGTCAATGTACCGATTCCAGATCATTTCTTCGATCATCTAGCAGAGAAATTTCACATTGAGAAGCCAACTAGCAGCAAGCCTTCTCAAAAGGGAACCTTCTATTTGTATTTGGGCCACGAATGGTTCTCTTTAACCATCAAAGAAGCAGGGAATGACGCAGTCGAAAGTCTGGATGTTTCTCTTTTGCAAAAAAATATCTTAGCGCCATTACTCGGTATTGAAGATGTCCGCACAGATAAGCGCATCGATTTTGTAGGAGGAATTCGTGGTCCAGAAGAATTGGAACGGATGGTGGATTCCGGAGAATGGACAATGGCCTTTTTGATGTATCCAACGCAGATGAAAGATTTATTGGCTGTTGCCGATGCGAATGAGATCATGCCGCCTAAATCTACATGGTTTGAACCCAAATTGTTAAGTGGTCTGTTTTTACATGATTTAGAAACCAAAAGCTAGAAAGCTAAAAAGAAAAAAGCCGCACGTCTGCAGAGAAATGTAGTGACCCCAAAAAGTTAGACTTTTATGGAGTGGAGAAATCCACTCCTTTTTTGTATGATAAGATTAACTGTTAGACAGCTGTTTTTACAGCTTCTCGAAACTGAACCGGACTTCGCCAATTTAATTTCTTTTTGATGCGTTTATGGTTGTAATAATAGATATATTGGTCAATTTTTGTTTTCAATTCATCTAAACTCCGATAGACTTCTCCGTGAAAAATCTCTTGCTTTAATAAACCAAAGAAGTTTTCCATAGGTGAGTTATCTAAACAATTCCCTTTACGAGACATACTCTGGAAGATTTTATGCTGCTTCAATTTATTCTTATAAGCATTCATTTGATAGGCCCATCCTTGATCTGAATGGAAGGTTCTACGAAATGGACAATCATTTGTCATC
>NZ_JBQASY010000029.1:0-27228 GCF_051909435.1 Enterococcus sp. 125944
GTTCCAAAACGAAGAGTCGATGGAACGTTTCTTAGTCTCGTCTTTTGATACTTACAACCAAAAATTCCTAGGTCGCAGTCATAAAGGCTTTCAACAGGCCGAAGGCGAACTCGAACAAATGCTAAGCCAACTGATTGAGAATTAGAAACAATCTGCAGTAGGGAAGAATCATTTACACAAAATTATTGACGCTCCCGGTACCGGTGGTGGGAAGACATATTTCATTCTTACAATTATTGAAGCCCTACTACGAACAAAAGCTAAATTATTTATTTTAGACCCCAAAAATGCAGATTTAGCTGATTTAGGTACAGTTATGGAAAATGTCTATTACAAGAAAGAAGATATTTCTGAATGTATAGATGATTTCTACAATCGAATGATTAATAGAAGTTTAGAGATGAAAAAAATGTCCAATTATAAAACAGGAGAAAATTATGCTTATTTAAAACTTACTCGATTTCACTTTTAATACGACCACCTCCCATAAATAATATTTAAATTTATGGAAAGGAAGATGGTCTATGAATACACTGAAAGAAGATTTTATTTTAGCAAAAGCTGGAAATGAAGAAGCCATTGAAGCCATTCTTAAAAGATTCAGCTCGTTGATGCACAAAAAATCGTGGAGAAACGGAAAATACGATCAAGATTGTTATCAAGAATGTATGATTGCAGTCTATCTAGCAATTTCAAAATTTGAAATCAAGGAATAAGCTCATTTTGGGGAGATGCATTTTGCTTCTCCCTTTCTTCTTATCTACCTCACCTTATCCATTAAATTTTTCAATTCAGTTACATTTGTTAACTCGATTATATTAGGAATTGGCTGCTTTATTAGATTATTCCTAGTGAGTTTTGTTAAATATCTACTAAGTGTTTCTGGAGTCATCCCTAAATAAGAAGCAAGTTCTTTTTTCGTAGTTTCCAATTTTATCTGCTCTGTATTTTGCTTTATATTTTCTTCTAACAAATACTGAATTAAGCGTGTTTCTGCTCTTTCAGTCGTGATTCCTACAGTTAATCGTTCTGTATTATCAAGACGTCTCGCCATTTCTGATAAAAGTTCTAGAGCTATTTGGGGATGCGATAGTAAAATCCGCTTAAAGTTGTCCTTTTGAATGGTACATACTTTAGTTGGTGATATTGCTTCTATAAAGCATCCATAATGTTGTTCTTCAAATAATGCCAGCTCGCCCACAAAATCACCCTGTTCTAAAATACGAATCACCTGTTCTTTACCTGAAGAACCTAAGCGATAAACTTTTACTTTTCCTTCTTGAATAAGATAAAGAGATTCAAGTATATCTTCTGCTTGATAGATAAACTGTCCTGCAGAAAAAGCTTGTTCTGTAATATCACTTTGGATAAATTGAATTTCAGTGAGGGACAATCCCTGAAATAAAGGCATTGTACTTATACAATGATCATATTTTGTGAAATCAATCATGTTCTTACTACTCCTCTTTTTGTGGTTAGTATAGCATAAAAAAACGTTCACTCATGTAATATCATCAGTGAACGATTTTCTATACTTATTTTTCTTTATCTGCATCATAAAGAACAGCGCGTACTGAAACTTCAATGGAATCCTTTACTGCTTTAGAATATGGACAAACTTTATGCGCTTCTTCAGCAATTTTTTGAACTTCTTCTAAATCTAAATCTTGAATTGCAACTTGAATCTCAACACTTAATTTAAAGTCCACATCGTCTGGCTTTTTGTATAATTTTACTGTATGTGTAACTTGTGAAGATTGATGAATTTTACGTTGACCCTTAACAATTTCTAATGCCCCGTGAAAACAAGCACTGTATCCTAAAGCAAATAATTGTTCTGGGTTTACTCCACTCCCAGATCCTCCCATTTCTTTAGGTGTAGAAATCTTCACTTCAAATGATCCATCATTTAAATAGCTCACTCCATCACGGCCACCGGTATTAGTCGCTGTTGTTTCGTAAATTTTTTTGTAATCTGACATATTGAAGTCACTCCTTTTCACTTTTATGGTCCTATTTTAGGAAATAAAGTTGGTGTTGGCATTGATCTAAATCAAGAATCATAAAGTTAAGAATAACTTTATGAAAAAATATCGTTGGATGCAGTATATCTCTTTACTTGAACTTTATTAGCTATGTTTATTGGTCTTTTTGTTAAGGTAAATAAATATTAACAAAGCTATTATTGCGCCTCCAAAAGAACCACCTATCGCAATAAACACATCCACTGTTCCTTGAATTCGAATGATATTTGATTTAGTTATAAAATGGATGAACTATGATATAATTTTTTGCTTTAGGTTTCCTTCAGATTCCATCAGCTACAAAGTTGCTACCCGTGCAGGGTACATCAAAAAAGGAAATGCCAAAGCATTTCCTAAAGTGTGATTTGGTCAAAACAACACCATTTGACAAAGCACTGAAGAAACTAGAATGACTTTTCATCAATAAACCCTATTGTTCGTTCAGATTTTCCATTTACTCCAACACAAAGGAGTTTTTGAAAACAAATTCACTCCTCCCTCCTAAATCTTCTTAAAAACCATTATTCTCCGCCAATGTCTTAAACCATTCCCCAGATTTCTTAATCGTCTTAATCTGAGTGTGAATATCATTAGCGATTAAGCCGTAGCGGTTACGGTAGGCATTGCTCCAGGACCAGCAATCGATAGGAGTCCATAGATGGTAGCCAAAGCAGTTGGAACCTTCTTCAATCCCTTTATGCAACCATTGGAGATGCTCTTTGATAAATTCTATGCGGTAATCGTCTAGAATTTGCCCTTTTTCATCCATAAAGCGTTCTTCCCGAGAAACCCCCATGCCATTTTCAGAAACAAACCAAGGTAGATTGCCATAATTATCGCGAATATTGATGGCAATGTCATACACTGCTTTGGGATAGATTTCCCAACCTTTGTCAATATTCATGCGACGGCCAGGCATTTGATATGCATCATAATAACGATCAGGCATCCAGGCACCCACTGAATTTGGAGCAATGTCAGGTGTCTTGACCCGGTTTGGATGATAGAAATTCACTCCGATAAAATCAACAGTATTTTCCTTAATCAAAGCTAACTCATCAGCAGTTGACTGCCACAATACCCCATCCTTAGTCAGCAATTCTAGCAATTCTACAGGAAATTCCCCTTTGATGGCTGGGTCGAGAAACATTTTATTGTTCCACAGTTCGGCAATTCGGGCTGCCTCTTGATCTGCTTCAGCATCTGAAGCTGCGTAAGTTGGCGTCAAGTTTAACACGGTACCAATCCGGCCACCAGCTTGTGGTTGACCCATTTCGCGAAACTTCGCCATGACCTTAGCGGAAGCGAGATTTAAATTGTATGCCACTTGTACTGCTTTCTTGCCATCCACCAATTTTGGATAATGAAATTGGAACAAGTACTCCCCATCTACTACCACCATCGGCTCATTGTGGGTCACCCAGTCTTTCACACGGTCACCAAACAAAGCAAAACATTGTTCAGCAAATCCCACAAACAAATCGACAACTTTCTTCGATTCCCAACCGCCATATTTATGGTAAAGCTCCACTGGCAAATCAAAATGATGGAGGTTAAAAATCGGTCGGATATTTTGAGAGAGGAACTCATCAATCACATTATTGTAAAAAGCAACACCCACTGGATCCACTTCATTGGTTTCCAAATCCTTGATGAGACGGGTCCATTGAATCGAGGTGCGAAGGGAATTCAATCCCGTTTGCTTCATCAATGCGATATCTTCTCGGTAGCTATTGTAAAAGTTCGAAGCCATATCTGGCCCCACTCGGTCATAAAAAACTTCAGGTTCAATATCGTACCAATGATCAAACATATTGGCATGTTTCTTTTGAAAACGGCCTTCTGATTGGGGACCAGATGTGGCTGCACCCCACCAGAAATCTTTTGGAAATGTCAACATAGCATTCTACTCCTTTTCTCTCAAAACGTCGGCTAAACACTGCCGCATATGATCGCCAAATTTTGGCAAGTATTCATGGCCATACTCTGGATAAAATAGCATTTCTTTGTCAGCTGCGCTACTTAGCTGATTGTACACAGCAAACTGGGTTTTCGGTGGACAGACTGTATCTGCAAGGCCAATTGCCCAATGCACCTTCCCTTTGATCCAAGGAGCAAAGTATTGCAAATCAATGTAATCCAATGTTTCAAAGAAAGCTTCTTCTCGTTGGTGCAAGGGGTCTTTAAAGCGAAACCAATAAGCCAACTCTTCATAGGCAGAGTTTTCTACATCTAAGCGATAAGCTTCGCGATAATCACTTAGGAACGGATAACAAACAAAAGATTCCTTGATTTCCGGAGCAACAGCCGCACAAATCAACGCCAAAGCTCCTCCTTGTGACGCACCATAGGTATACAGTTGGCTGGTATCCACTTGGGGTTCTGCTACCATTAGCCGAGTCAACTGGTAAATATCGAGAAACACACTTCGATAAAATAAATCATTTGGTCCAGACTCCACTCCCCGGATTATATGCCCTTTCAGACTGGTTTTCGTGGTCAATCCCACATCTTCTGACAAACCACCTTGTCCTCTAACATCGAGTGCCACTACCCAAAAGCCTTCAGCAGCCATAGCGACCTTGTCTGACCAATCCCCAGCATCTGAGTGATACCCATGAAATTGAAGCAAGAGGGGAGACTTTTTTTGCAGACGTTTAGGCCGAATGAGTTGACAATGGACGGTGGCTCCTTGAACACCTGTAAAAGTTAAATCAAATGCTTCTGCTACTGAAGAATTCAAGGGATGAGGCTCTAAATGATAGTCTGTCCCCAAATCATCTACCTCTTGAAACCCTGCCTGCCAAAAAGCTTCAAAATCAGCAGGCTTTCGCTGACTCCCTTGATAGTTTTGCCACCTTTTTTTTGCATCTATTGCATACATTAAACTTGCTCCTTTCGTAAGTGATAGTTTGCCACTGCTCCTATCAGATTAGCATCTTGTTGAAACTGACAAATCTTCACAGTAATTCGTTGGTCCTCTGAATGATGATGTTGTTGTAACAAACATAATTGGGCTTTTACCGGAGCCAATAGATCTTTGCGCATTGATATGCCACCACCGATACAGACTACTTCAGGATCGATGACCAAGCAAACATTATAAATACCAATCGCCAAGGCTCGGAACAATTGTTGAACTTCTTGTTGAGCCAATTGATCTCCAGTGTCAGCAATATCAAATAGTTCTCGACCTGTAATACCTGATACCAAACCTTTCTGTTCGCAATAGCGCTTTGCAGCATGAACAGGGCTGGCTAACTCACTTAACGTTTGTCCATTTTCCGCCAACATGTAGCCAAATTCGCCTCCAAATAAGTTATGCCCCTTGACTAGTTTCCGCTCCAACACCACGGCTCCACCGATTCCCGATCCAATGATGAAAGAAACTGAACTTTTGGCATCTTTGGCAGCACCATAAAAGGCTTCTGCTAACCCTGCACAATTGGCATCATTTTCCACGAAGACAGGTTTTTCCAATAACTCCTCTAATTCTGCAACAAAATGAATTTTATGAATATAGGGGATCGCACTGTAGCCCCCGATAATCCCCTGATCACTGTCCACTGCTCCGGGTACACTGATCGACACCGCTTCAATCGGTGTCTGACTACAACTGGTTAAATTATGCAAAGTGGCTTTTAGGTCCATCTTCATTTGCTCCCAAGTCACGGGTGTCACAAAGGAACCTTTTTCGGTCAAGGCTTCTGCTGCCCACAGAGCATATTTGATACTCGTACCCCCAATATCAATTGCTAAAATACTCAAGAATTCCCCCTACTTTCTCAGTCTACTTACCTACACTAATTTTCATTGTAAGTAGTTATTTATTTTTAGGTATATACTTTTAAAATTTGAAAATCAAAATAAAAAGCGGAAAGAGGATTTTTCCGCTTACTTATTCTCTCGTTAAGACAAACTCCACCGAAAAACTATCATAACGATGAACTGAAATGGAGTACTCAAAAGCGATGCCTGTATCAAAATAAGCAATTTGCTCTGCCACTGCCACCGGATCTCCCGAATCCAATTCTAGATACTGTTGTTCGATTTCAGTCGCCTTTCGGACACTGACGCGTCGATGCCCACTTTGGATTTTCAAACCGAGATCTTCTTCAATATATTCATAAATGGACCCTTCAATATTGGCTTTTTTCAAACCAGGAATCAAATCGATAGGCATGTACATTTTTTCCATAACCAACGGCTTGCCATCAATGTGACGCACCCGATAAATATCATACACGAAAGTATCTTCCTGCATATTTAATTTATTTTTTACCAAGTTATCCGCTTCTATTACCTTAAACTCCAAAACTTTACTTTTAACTTCTTTTCCTGGATTGAGAGCAGTCGTCCCACGAAACTGATTAGCCACCGCAATTCGTTCTATTTCATCGGTCGCCAAATCCTTGACAAAAGTACCGGATCCACGACGTTTGATAATCAATCCCTCTGACACTAACATATCTAAGGCCTTTTTCACCGTCATCTTACTAGCGTCATATTCCACACAAAGATCTTTTTCGAAGGGAATTTGTTGATTTGCTTGATATACACCTTCCAGTATCTTCTTACGGATATCACTGGAAATAAGGATATATTTTTTCATCGTCATGTTACCTCCACTTATGGCTTATCCTAATATCTTATCCTATCTGCTACCGAATGGAAATAGCCAGCCACTGTCCTTTTGAAATTATTTATCTACTCGTCGTAAATGATACAGTTGAGACGCATAATCCCCCGGCAATTGACGGGACCAATAGTCTTTTGCTCGACCGACATAGTTGCCACCCATAATCAAGCCAATGCTAGAAAGATCCTTACCGGAACGTAATTGTGGCAGTTGATTGATTTGATAATTAGCTTCCAAATCTAAACCGGCCAATAATAAACGACGATAAGCCGGATTCGGTTTACCCAACACTTGATAATCCGCCACCAAAGCTTCACTCAAATCTTTTGAAACTACCATCCAACTACACTGGGTATTATCAAAAGGACTATTGAGACGATAAAAACGCCCCTCGTGGATCAATTCTCGGTATTCTTTAAAGGTGGCAATCGCTGCTTTTACCTGTTGTAGCTCTACATCTGACATCCTCGTAATATCCAACTCCAAACCATAAGTACCAAACATCGCTACCTGATTACGAAAAGTCAGTCCTGGCGAACGCCCTACTTGATGATTGGGAATCTGTGACAAATGACTACCGATACTAGCTAATGGGTAAACCATCGAAGCCCCGTATTGAATTTTCAAGCGTTCGACCCCATCAGTATCATCACTGGCCCAAGTCTGGGGTGCATAGTAGAGTAACCCAGGATCAAAACGGCCACCGCCACCAGCGCAGGATTCAATCAACAAATCGGGGTATTTTGCTAAGATTTTTTCATACAGGTCATAAACACCTAAAATGTAGCGATGGAACAACTCTCCTTGATTACCATCGGCGAGGTAATTGGAAAATGGTTCTGAAATATAACGATTCATATCCCATTTCAGGTATGTAATTTTGCCACAAGCAAGAACGCAATCGATTTGCTGGAAAATTGTCTCCACCACTTCTGGGTTGCTAAAATCCAAGACAAACTGATTCCGTCCATGAGAGATTTGCTTCTCAGAATTACCAATTACCCACTCAGGGTGCATCTCATACAAGGGTGTATCCGTAGAAATCATTTCGGGTTCAAACCACAGCCCAAATTCCAAACCTAATTGATTGATTTTCGTCGCAAAGGCAGAGATCCCCTCTGGTATTTTGGCTAGCTGCACCTGCCAATTACCTAAAGAGCCGTTATCACTATTCCGAGTACCAAACCAGCCGTCATCCAACACAAACAGATCCACACCGATTGCTGCTGCTTTTTCAGCGATTTGTAATAATTTCTCACTGTCAAAATCAAAATAAGTGGCTTCCCAATTGTTGATTAAAACAGGTCGTTGCTTATGAGACCAGCGAGGTGATATCAAGTGCTCTTGGAAAAAATGATGGAAGCTTTGACTCATACCATTAAAACCGGCCTCACTATACACCAGTACTGCTTCCGGTGTCAAAAATGTGCTTTTTGGAGTTAATTGCCAAGCAAATTCAAAAGGATTGATACCCATTTGAATTCGCAAAATGTCATAAGTATCCAGCTGCAAACGTGCCACAAAATTGCCACTATAAATTAAGCTAAAGCCATAGATCTTTCCTTGTTCTTCCGTCGCATTGGACTCACAAACAGCCATAAAAGGATTGTGGACATGACTGCTGGCTCCACGAGTACTGGCGACTTCTTGCACACCATAAGCAATGGAATTTCTACTAATCTGGGTTTCTCTCGCCCAAGCTCCATCCAAGTGTAGCCAATCATAGTGCTGATTTGGAAGATCCAGATTAAAACTCAGACAGTCCAATAACTCAAAGGTCGTCTCACTAGGATTGATGATCTTCATTTGTCTGGTCACTACAGATTCTTCACCAAACAAGGTATAGTAAAGCTCGACTTGCAAAGGTGAATAACGATCTTGCAAGGTGATAATTAAAGTCTCCCCCGCTTCACCAAAACTGCCAGGCAAGCCAGAAAGTGCCTGTTTTCCTAATTCAATCTGATAGTGTTGATAGGTAAAGTGACTAATACGATCTCCTTTTGGATAGCGTACCCGTAGCATGGGATAGCGAAAATCAGTGGTACCATAGAGGCCCACTTCTTGTTTGATATGTTCCAACGAAGTAGTGTAGTTTTGCTTGATTTGGTTGTTAGCGGGACGTATTTCTCTTTCAATCAAAAAATCATATTGATCATAAATAGGAATACTACTTCCAAAATAGAGTTGTTCCAAGACGTCTAACTCTTCCATTACCCGAAAAATATAACTAATGTTCTGATTTTTTAGGTGAAACTCTCTTCTTTCAGGATTGACACTAATCATGATTTATTCCTTCCATTTCACGAAATTTTTGCGAGCCTTTTTTCAGTAAATAGGCCACTCCGCCAGGAGCCACCAAGAAAAACAGCAAGGGACTGACCAGCAATAATAGGATCCAAAAGGCATAGGTCCCCAAGATGAAGCCATTTAGCAAACTGGGTCGTAATGTCTGAAGTAATAGCTGATACCCAATAGCAACAGGAGCTTCCTTCATTTCGTCATACGTCGCTGTTCCCAAGACCCAGTGTGCATTATAGAGTAAGAAAAGAAGCAAAGATAATCCCCCAGTAACTTTAAAAAACAAGCCTAGTGAAGTGCTACCGAGCCACGCACCAGATAAAAAGATCGCCAAGGACAAAAATACGCCCACAGATAGCACTTTTTCGCACAGTTTCGTAGGTGGTAGCTTTTTGGTTAGTCGACAGAGCTTTTCTTGTAAGGCTTCTGGATGGTCGACACAAAAAACTAACTTTTTATGGCTACTAACCCAGCCATAAATAAAGCCACCAGTGACTAACCAGCCCCAAAAATGCAAGGAACACTTTACTAGGACATAGAGTAATTCCACTGCAACTACTAATTTACTGGACTTCTCGGTCACCAGTAACCCTCCTTTTCCGGTAAGCTTATTTCACAGAACCAGCAACACCATTGTAAATGTATTTTTGCAAAGCCAAGAAGACAACCAAAATCGGTAAAATAACAATAATTACCCCGGCTAAGATCACTGGCCAGTTGGTTCCATAAGGGCCTTTGAATGCAAAGAGTGCCGTGGAGATCACTTTTAGTTTACGATCGGGCATATACAAGAATGGATTATAGAAATCATTGTAAACACCCACACCGCTGATGATTAGCATAGTGACAATAGGTGCCTTTAAGTTCGGTAAAATAATCCGCCAAAAGATACCAAAATAGTTGGCCCCGTCCAAATAGGCCGATTCGTCTAGAGAGACTGGGATTTCATCTAAGTATTGCAAAAAAACATAGATGGAAATCACATCTGTTCCCAAATTTAGTAAAATAACTGACCAAATCGTGTTGAACAAGCCAATTCCTTCAATGATTTGGAACGTCGCTACTTGACTAGTAATGCCAGGAATCAACATTGCCATCATAAACAAAGCCATAATCGGCTTTTTCAGTTTAAAATCAAAACGGCTCATAACATAGGCAAACATCGAGCCTAACAAAAGCTTACCTACCATACTAATTGAAAAAATAAGCAACGTATTTTTAAAACCTGTCAACATCTGACCATTGATAAACGCAGTTTTGTAATTACTAAAGTCCAATGACTTTGGTAGCGACAAGACACTGGTAGACAAAAATTCATTATTGGATTTGAAAGAGCCAATAAAAACTACCAGGATTGGTAGTACGGCAACCACTGCCCCGATAATCAAAATCAAATATTGAAGTATACGTCCGATAGAAAATTGTCTTTTCATCTTCTATGCCTCCTTCTCGCTAATAAATTTCCGTTGAATCAACGTCACCACTAAGACAATCACGAGTAAAATAACTGCCATCGCTGAAGCTAAACCAACTTTATTATACTTAAAGGCAGTATCGATGGTTTGGATTACAAAGGTCATGGTGCCGTTGGATCCTCCAGTCATAATATATGGAATATCAAAGACACTCAAGGAGCCGCTTATGCCCAAAATCAGATTTAGGAAGATGATTTTGCGAATACTCGGTACGATGATATAACGAAACTCATCCCAACGATTAGCCCCATCTATTTCGGCTGCTTCATAAACTTCTGGATTGACCGACTGGATTGCTCCTAAAAAAATCAAAAAGTTAAAGCCGGTATAACGCCACAAGGAAGTAAAGGCCAAAGAAATATTATTGATGGAGCGATCTCCTAACCATAGCCGAATTTGACTCTCCAAACCTAGCGCCGATAGCACTGTATCCAAAGTTCCATCACCTTTAAAGAAGTACAAGAAAATAAATCCAATTGCTACCCCATTTAGTAAATAAGGGAAAAACAAAATCCCCTTCCAAAAATTAGCAAATTTGACCTTAAAGGACAAAATCGTTGCAAACAATAAAGCGACACCCAATTGCAAAAAAGTTGCAAAGAAGTAATACAAGCTGGTTTTAAAAACGGTAAAGTATTTTGGATTGGTTAAGACTGTCTTGTAGTTATCTAGTCCGACAAATTTACTGTCTGGGGAATAACCATTCCACTCTGTCAAACTGTACTGGAACATCTTCACTAAAGGATAATAAGATAACATTAATAATAAAAATACCGGAATAATGGTAAAAGTAAAGATCAAGATTCTTTTTTCAGTTTTTTGGCTAAAACGGGATTTTTTCACCGTCTTATTCATGGTAAACTCTCCCTGTTTATTCATGTTGGCTCCTCCTTATTCTAAAACCCCTCATATCGACCACGGTCCGCAACCGCTATGTACTCCTGCAAAAGAAGTTACTACCAAGATAAGTTTTCTTTACGACACTGTGCTTTTGCCTGGCACAAGTTGCCAGACAAAAGTTAGTGCCTACAATCAAAACTTTATTTGCTATCAATCAAAAGTCTTTTCCTAACTGCTAGGGTGACTTCTAAAAAAATTTTACTCTCCCACTTCTGCTATCGCATCTGACCAGCGTGTATTGAAGTCTTTCATAATAGCTTCGAAGCTTTCGTTAGAGTTACCAACTGCTGCATCGATGATTCGTTGCTTTTCAGCATCTGTCGTACCCAAACCTAGTTCAGATTGGTCATTGATTGAACTAAACAATGATTCTTTTCCGGCTGGTGCTGGATTTTCTTCAATTAACTCAACCCCAGCATCTTGTGCAGCCTTCAATGATTCTGGATAATCTGCTCCAATTTTTGCTGACAAGCCCCCGTTTTCTTCCGCGTAGTCTGATTCATTGACTAACCAGTCGATCAACTTGCGCGCCGCTTCTTTGTGCTTACTATGAACGTTGATCCCATAGTTATAATCTGCTCCAATTGGCAAATATTGTTTACCATCCTCGGCAGTCATTGGAAATGGTTGGAAGATAATGTCCTCAGCAGTATCAGCATTGATGTCTTTGATTTGTGGTACCGCCCAACTTCCCAAAACCATGATCCCAATCTTACCATTAGCCATATCTACTTTTGATTGTTCCCAATCAGATGTAGTTGGGTCAGCCTCAATCAACCCTTGATTGCTAACATCGTATAGGGTTTTATAAATCGTATTCATCACTTTACCCGCTGCAAATGGCTCTTTGTCTGAAGTCATCTTATTGGTAAAGTCTTTATCACCAGAAGCACCACTGCGAACAAAGTCCCAGTTTGATAATGTCCAACCAGCCGCATAGTTAGTATATAGCGGCATCACATCAGTATTTTTTTCTTTGATTGTTTTTAATGCTGCTACAAAATCTTCTGGTGTTTGTGGAAATTCGTCAATACCAGCATCTTTGAAGACCTTTTGATTGACCACCATCCCAGTGGCGTTCATCTGTGACGGTAAGCCATAACTCGTGCCATCATAGGACCGATCATTTAAACCCATATACTCTTTGCTGAGCTCTTCCTTTTTACCAAGTGGTTCAAAAAAGTTCCCATAATCTTCTGGCTTGATATCTCCTGGAATCATCAAAACATCCCCATATTCTTCACTATTCATCCGGGTTTTAATTTGGCCAGCATAGTCTGTAATCGTTTGAATTTCTACTTTGATATCCGGGTACTTCTCATTGAATTTTGTCATGTATTCATCCCATTTTCCATTGGTTTCCCAGTCGGTTTTGTGGTTGATGAAGGTAATGGTCTCAGTTTTCCCACCATCCTTGTCATTAGCTGAATCTTTGTTGTTTCCACATGCCCCTAGAACTAAACCTGCTACTCCCAAGACGATCATTGAACCTAGCATTTTTTTCTTCATGTTACTTCCTCCTATAAATTAATAAAGTGCTGTTACCAAAAACTGTTCATGGCCTGTTACGTCAGAAATGGAAAGCGATTACATAAATATAATACTACATTCCCATTTCAAAGTATATACTTTTATATATATTGTTTTGTACTTTTGTAAAATTCTCGAATGATCGCCGCAGCCGGTTTACCGTAAACCCCGTAATCGTCGTCTTTGAGCGCCATCTCTCGCGAATATAACCGCGCCTTCCAGTCCCAAATACCAAAGCCTTGAATCCAGTTTCTCTTGTCACAAGCAGTAAACATCTTTTCAAACCATCTTGATTGCGCTATCATGCTAACTTCCCCTGAAAAACTCCAATCATTGGGTAGATATTGACTTCCTTCACGACTTGGACAACCCACTTCACAAAAGAAGAAAGGTTTTTGGTAGTGATTTACCACTTGTTCAATCCGATCCAATTCTTGTTCCCATTTGTCAATCGGATAATAGCCTGATGAAGAGATGACATCTACAGCATCCCACCAAGTTAGATTATTTTCTTGATACTTGTCACAATTATAAGTTAGTAGACCATTGTAATGCTGTCGAATCTGGGAAATAGTTTCCCGCCACTGAGCTTCCCGTCGATCACTATTAACCAATTCACAGCCGATTACCAACATGACACACCCTGTCTCTTCAGCGAGTTTTGCATAGTGATTCAGGTATTCACGATAGGAATCAAACCATTGGCTCCAAGTCGGCTCGCAGGGAACATCGTAATCAAAAAAATTGATGTGCGCTCGCCACGTACCATCTGCCACATTGACCATGGGTTTCAAGATTACTTTCAACCCGATTCCCTGAGCGTAAGCGATCATCCCTTTCACTTCTGCATCTATTAAAACGTTGTCACTTTGCCAATCGATTTTGGTAGACTGAGGATGAGCTTGTGTGACAGTAATTGGTAATATCACATGACTTGCAGCTAACTCTTCTTTCATCATGTGTAATGATTCTCGACTCATTGGATCTTGCCAGTCTCCCCGTTGGCTCATAAACCCAAAAGTTATCCCATTGATAGTTTCCATCTTTTCACTTCTCCACGTTTTATTTTGTAATCGATTTCAATTCTATATTATAAAGGACGAAGAAGAAAAAAACAACAAAAATATATACTTTTGATTATAATGATTTATACAATATGATATAGTAAATATAATAAAATTGGAGGTCTTTTTTGGATAAGAAAAAATTGTACACGCAGCTCACTCAAAAAATCATCCCCTTCTGGCAAGGTAAGATGGATCTAATTCATGATGGTTTTTACGGTCGCCGGGATAAGATCCCACTACTAATAAGAGCTGCTTGATGAACGCCCGGTATTTATGGAGTTTTAGTCATTGCTGCCGCATTTTACAAGACAAATCCTTAACTGAGTCTTTTTTAGCTAGCCTAAAGACTGCTGTGAATCCTGCCTATGAATTTTTCCGGTAAGTCTGTTGGGACCAGGAAAACCCAGGGGATCTTCTGGGAGCTAACCGCAACTGAAATACTCTCTGATCCCAATAAAACCACTTATGCTAATAGTTTTGCCCTCTATGTTCTTAGCGAGTATTACTTAGACTTTCATGATCTGTCTGCATTAAAAATGGCAACCACGCTCTTTAGTTTTCTCGAAAAGAAGTCTTATGACCCTCTTACAAATGGTTATCAGGAGGATTTTTCCCACAACTGGTAGCCCGTTCCCTCCCAATCAATCGGACCCAGCGATTTGCCAGATCTAGACTTTACCACTAATACCCATTTGCACTTTTTAGAGGCATACATAAATTTCTACATGACGACGCCAACATTCGATGTAAAAACTACCTTGCAAAGATTACTCATTGTCTTTACAGATAAGATTGCGACTCCAGCAAACTGCCTCCAATTTTTCAATGCTGATTGGTGTCCTCTAAGCCAAGAAATCAGTTTTAGCCATGACATTGAAACCATTTGGGTATTGCAACGGACTTTGACTGTTACTGGTATCAAAGATGTGCAAGTCAGTCAATTTATTGAAAATCTTGGTACTCAAGTAGCTACCAAAGGCTTCGATAACAACAAAATCATTTGTGATCATTCAAATACCCTTCAAACCTCGACTCGAAAAACTTGGTGGACGCTAGCAGAAGCAATCATCGGCTTTTACAACCTGTATCAATTAACTAATAGTAAGGTCTATTATGAATTGGCTACTCACCACTTCGAAATGGTAGAATGAAACTTTGTGGATACTCGATCTAACAGTGAATGGTATGCCTACCTCATCAATGATGGACACCAGATTCTACAGAAGATATCGCCAACGCTTGGAAAGGCCCCTTACCATACCTGTCGTATGTACACAGAAACAATTGCACGCCTATCTAGGTAAGAAAAACAGGACGACCTGACTTCTAGAGAATCATTCGAATTGTAGTGACATCGCAAAAAGCCAACTAAAGAACAGTTGGCTTTTTGATAGTTTATTTTAGTAATTTCTGCTTAGATGCAAATATATGCGCAAATGGTTCTTTAGCTCTTGGTTATCCTTAATACTACAACCTAATTGATTCTCTCCAGCAACTCCACCCTATTTTTCATAATTTTTGAATTAAAATAAAGGTAATCCCTTTTAATTTTCTATCTTTATTTCAATATCAGAATTTATTATTTTAAATTTTTACATACCTGTTTATGAAAAACTAAATAATCTGTCAAAAAAATATGATTGTTCATTTCTAAATATGTTTTCCAATTTTAAAATCTTTTTTAGCATTTTTGTTTCCTTTTCATATGGTTTTTCGTTGTTAATAGTGACTAGGATGATATTCCTATTTTGACCATTGACAATTAAATATAATTTTTGAATAACGTTCCCTGCTATTCGAGCTAAGAATTCAAGTACGCCATGACCTATTTAGCGATAACTACTTAGAGATTTCTTTTTGTTTTGGGAAGACAAAATGCCATGACAATAGCAGTAGATAATGATACTTCCGTAAGGCTCGCCGTAAACTGGGGAGAGGTGAAATTCCTATGTGCTTACCCAAGGCAATTCAAAAATTTTAGTTCATTTATAAGGGGATGATTTTATTAAATCAATAGTCTATCTAAACAAAAAACAAACCTGTGAGTTTTTAGGAATTGATAACAATACTTTAGATAAATGGATTCGTATATATAATTTTCCCGTAATAAAAATAGACGGTATAATTCGCTTTGATGTAGAAGATATCAAAGGCTTTATGGATACGTTCAAAAAGATTTGAATTTTACTTTTGACTGCATATACTAAAAGTAGCGAAATATACTGCCTTACTTTTTTATTAAGGAGTGAGGAAGTTGCCTACGAAGCTTTCAAATGGAAAATATAAAACTAATTTGAGATATCCAAAAAAATTTAAAGAAATTACAGGTATCAGTTCAGAAAAATTCCAAAAAACATTTACAACTAGGCAATTGGCTATTAAAGCCGAAAATGAAATGAAAAAGAAAATCGCAAAAGTCTTAAGAGAGGAGAATGCAAATTCATTAGAGCTCAAAGGTCAAATAAAATTCAAGGAGTTTTATAAATCTAAATGGCTTCCTAGATATGAGTTAGGGCAAACTACTAGATCCCATAAAGCTCCAAGCGATATAACCATCATTAATACAAAGAATTTATTTCGATTGCATATTCTGCCTATATTTGGTGAGTATGCCATGAGCTATCTTAATGCAAATACCGAAATAATATCAGATGAACTCACAAAAAAGTCGAAGGAATATGCAAACATAAAAATCATTAAATGCTATGTTCGTTCCATGTTTGATATTGCAGAGGTTCTAAATTATATTGAATTTAATCGTACAACAAAAATAATTCAAAGTATTACTGCACCTAAGAAAGTTGCTCTGGAAGAAAAAAGAATACGAGAAGGAAAACAAGCTTTATCTTCGAAAGAACTCACTGATTGGTTAGACGCTGTAAGAGATGATTTCAATGATCAATTACTTTCCTTTCACGATTACACTCTTTTTATGCTTACTTTATATCTTGGGGATAGAAAGAGTGAGACCTATGCTTTGCAATGGAAATACATTGATTTTGAAAACCAAACAGTCCGTCTTAAATATGCCTTGGATAAACACACAAAAAAGAAATTTACAAAAGGTCGAAAAGATACTATTATCCAAGTTCCGGAAATTGTAATGACACTATTGCAAGAATGGAAATCAGTGCAAGCTGAACAACTATTGAAGTTGAAAATTAAACAGACACCTGACCAATATCTTTTTAGTTACTCCAAACCTTCTGGTGAAGTAAATTGTCCAGTCCATACTGATTACTTAAATTATCGAATTAATTCTATAAAAAAAAGACATCCCATTTGGTTCATTTAACTCCTCATAAACTTCGACATACTTACGCAACTTTAGCTAGACAAGGTGGGGCTGATATGAATCAAATTTCTAACGCTTTGACACATTCAGGTATTTCAACTACAAAAATTTATGTGAATACACCTGATTTAGTTGATAAAGCTGTGTTCGAAGCGTTTCAGCGAGGATTACAAAAATCTAATTAATGTGTTCTAGAATGTGTTCTAAATATAAAAAAAAGACACTTTCCAAATAATTGGAAAGCGTCTTGAACGTTGATATATAAAGGATATTAACGTTTTGAAAACTGTGAAGCTTTACGAGCTTTCTTAAGACCTGGTTTTTAATCCAGACATTTCCTGATCAATCCTGAACTGACCTAAACGTTGATATATAAGCATTCTCACAATATTACATTTTCTCATTTAAGCTAATTTTCCAGACAAAGTATGGTCAAAGTATGGTCATTGTGAAATTATTTTTCTGCTTAAAGTCAAAAATCCTGTTAACAAAACAAAGAAACTCGATATCTAAAGAACTCGAAAAAAACTCCTACTCAATTGAGTAAGAGGGTCATTCTATGTACCCTGTAGGACTCGAACCTACGACCGGACGGTTATGAGCCGTCTGCTCTGACCAACTGAGCTAAAGGTACGAAAAAAACAATATAAATATTTCTGTATAAAAAAGAAATAACTTATGAAGTAGAAAAAAATATTCTTGCAAATAAATGTTTAGAGTAGCTATAATTTTCAATAAGAAAATAGATATTTTAAATCAAAAAAAACTATTGAAAGGATAAAAAAATGTTGAGTATATACTGCGATGAAAGCGGTCATCTTGAGCATGACAAAAGTAGTGTTATGACTATAGGGGGAATATATCTACCTACCTATGAGAGAAAGAACATATATCAGGATATTAAAAATATCAAGAAAAAACACAATATCCCTATTCATCGAGAAATAAAATGGACAAAGGTTTCTGCAGCAAAGGAAGCTTACTATTTAGATTTAATAAATTATTTTTTCGAAAATAACTTACTATCATTTAGAGGTATCGTAATACCTGATAAAACAAAATTAAAGCATAGTGAGTTTAACCAAACTCATGATGATTTCTACTATAAAATGTATTATCTTACTTTAGTAAAAATCTTAAATCTAGATGAAAAAATAGAAGTTTATATTGATATTAAAGACACCAATGGTTTAGAAAAAGTAAAAAAACTTAAAAAATATCTAAATAATAAAGCTAGAAATCCTGAAAAAATAGTAAAGATTCAGCAAATACGCTCACATGAAAACTCTATATTACAACTTGCAGATCTTATTATAGGAGGTATAACATATAAAAATCGAAATCTAACAGAAAGTAAAACTAAAATGATGCTTGCCAATTATATTGATGAAAAATCCCATTGTGGAATTACAAGCACATCCCATTTTAATGAAACGAAACTTAACTTATTGTTTTTTGATAAGGAGTAATTTGTATGTATTGTCCCACATTACCAGATATAATAACTTTAGATAAATTCAATGGAAACTTTATTGATTATCAAAATTTTTTATATGATTTATATAGAAAAGAAATCAAGCAAGGACTAACATATAATGGTACCAAAATTACTATGAGGTCCCATCCTCGTTATTTAGACAAAGAAGAATCTTTTTACCATTTTACTTGCAAAGAATGGAATAAAGATGGCGAAAGAACACCTGATTTAAGAAGATGTGAACGATTATGTTGGATTAAACCAACTATAATGACTAACCATCCAATAATATGCGGACTCAATTGCTTGAAGATATATAAAAAAGGAAATAGATTACATTTATTGAATGACAAAGATAGATTCCTTATTGTACTAGAAATCAGAAGAGATTATATATTATTAGTTACTTCATTTTATATTGAATATGACCATACTTTAGCAAAAAAAATAAAAGACTATGAAAGATACAAAGTATAAACAAGCAAAAAGCGCATCTCTTAGACAAGATACGCTTTTAGAAACTCCTTCTACAACATGGTAGTTGAGCTAAATACAGTTTAGCATAAGATTTACAGAATCGTCAATATGCCTTTTATAAATTCAATATAGCATTAACTTTACTTTTTTCCTAATATTATGCCTTTACTATACCACTATTTTATGTATGCTCATGAAAGTGAGTTTATATAGACAATAATTTACAAGCCCGCAGAAGCGGGCTATTTGTTTCTGTTCTTAATAAAATCTTCCCCAGTAGTCAATACGTCTTCCGTTTTTACTTCTACCAGTCGCCATATAGCCATAACCATTTCCACGTTTTTGACGAATCCACACGTAACCATTTGGATCGATTTTATACGCATCGTAAATGATCACAGAACCAGCGCATATTGTCGCAATTTCGCCATAGCTCGTTGATGGTCCCTTTCGAAGCTTGATCGCAGTATTCAGTTTAAAGTGTCCCTTTTCCGCAATCCAACCGTTTGAAGTCGGTTTGGTACTTGTTTGTGTGCCAACATACCGCAAATAACAATTCCACGGATAGTTGTAATAGGAGCGGACATTGGTTTCCCATCCTGTCTGATCTCCACCACGACCACCTGTGATTCGACCTCTCTCATCAATCGATGCTTGCGCCAATTTCCCACCGCCGATATACACAGCCACATGGTGCACATCATTTAACAAGATATCTCCTGCTTGAGGTCGACCATTGTTTGCTACAACTTTCCAGCCACGTTTTGTCAGATTAGAGCGCATATTGCCGGTATATGTAGCTGATCCTATATCAAAACCTGCTTCTTTCAATGCATGGATCACTAATGCCGAACAGTCCGTTTCTCCACCATCTCGGAAATCTTGCCGATTGCTTTGGTCATAGCCAAGGCTAACTGTTTGGCACCAATAATTCATGCGTTCGATAAATTTTCTGATACTTCCACTCACTTTTCATCTCTCCGTTCTGTAAACTCCTGTCCATCGCCATAATCGGGTTTCTGATCATCACTACTTAAATTTAAAAGTTGTACAAATAATTGGTGCATCCCTGTGGATGCAATCCCGCTCACCGCACCGTAAACAATGGCTTCAACTGTCAGCCCGTTAATGATTGCTCCTAGGATCGCTCCTAAGACGATAACAATCAATGGAATGTAGTTATTGGCCACTGCTGCAAATACCGGCGTTGATTTGATCAAATACCCCACTACCAAACACGCTACTACGATCACTGGTACTAAATACTCTTGCAAGAAATTCAAATCCATTTTTACTTCCTTCTTTCTTTCCATAAAGATTTTAATTGTTCGCCATGTTCAATTAGTCGTTCGTTGTGTCTGTCTAGTCGTTCATCATGCTTCTTTAATTCATCATGTATTGCTACTCGATCAGATTTACTTGACTCTAAATCTTTTGTTAGAAGATCAAGATTGTGCCCTAGTTTCGTTAGATTTTCCGTTATTTTTGTAAAGTTTGACATTATCGGTTTGATGACAAATGCAACTAATCCAATAATTGTCATAATCCAGCCAGCCCAAGTTGCTAACTCCCCTACGTTTAACATGTGCCACCTACTTTCATAAACTAAAAAGAGCAAGCTTTACGCCTGCTCCTCCACTTCATTTAATAATTCATCCTCAATTGCCCAAACTCTTTCTTGAAAATCATCCACGTCTTTGCGGCATTCCACACGATTCTGCCGATATAGATTTTGATCCGTAATCGATTGGTTAATATTTGTATTTCCAGCACTATCCGTTGTAACATCCGCATTCAAGTAAATAACTTGCTGCCCATTAATTTTCGATTCTCCTGTAATGCTGATTGATTTTTTAGTATTTAACGCCATAATAAACTCCTCCTTTTTTAATACTGATCTATTCAACAGCTTCCTTTTCAAACTCATCTAACAAACGATCGTAGATCTCGGCATCTTTTCCAGATATCATTCCGTCATACTCCTCTAAAATACGCGGTATTTCATCAAAATTTCGGGCATACATCCCTCCCTCAATCACAACTTCTTCATTAAGCAATATCGCTTGTTCCTTATTAAATATAGCTACATCTTTTATGTCTTGTTCTTTGCTATCTTTGAGTTGACCGTTTTCATCAAGCAAATTGAATTTTTCCATCAAAGACTTCTCCTCGTCAGAAAGTTCTATGAGCGCTTCTCGAATACGTTTTATCAACTTTGTTCGGTGTCTGCTATCTTTTGTAGATAATTCGATAGATTCCAAAAAGTTGATTGCTGGTACTAACTCATTATTCTTCAATGTAATTTTCATTCTCCTATCTCCTTCTATAACCTTACTGTTTTAAAAGACGCCACCGTTCCACTACCTTGACCAGAAGTACGAATAGAAGTGGGCAGTTGTAATGTGCCTAATCCTTTTAATGCACGAACGATATTTCTTATATCTTCCACAGGTAATACAACATTATTATGCAGAAGATACAAATAACCACTACCAAACATTACACCGCTTTTTCCACTATCGTTTAATAGAGCAGAATAAAAGGTATTATTATAATTCACTACACCAAATCGTAAAAACTCTCTTGCACTAGGAATTCCTGGCTTAACTTTAATCATATGTACATCTGCATCCATATGAATTCCTGCTTTTCCTGAAAATTTTCCACGAGGATCAAGCATGAATAAAGAAGAAAATGCACTATCGTTTTGAGCTTTTCGATAAGACCAGGAGATATAATCCCCCTCATGCTCTAAGTTCATTGCAATACCACGGATAGTTTCATTTCCTATTTTTGAATTTTCACCTATTCTTCCTATTTTTCTTGTTCCATGCCAAAATTCCATTCCTTCACTGGTTAACTTTCCACTTAATTGATTTTTATTGAAGAAACTTAAGGTGTAAGGGTCTATCTTTAAATTCTGGCTATAATTATTAAAACCAACTTGAATCGCATTGACTGCTAATTTATCTGCAGTAATTGATCGAGCTTGAATCCGTTGTGCAGAAAGATAGCCCGTTGTAATTTTTGCAGCATCGACAAACGCAATTTTTGCATCAGTAATTGCTGCGTTCGCAATTTTAGCTGTCGATACTGAAAGATCCGCAATTTGAGCGGTTTTGATCACTCCATTATCAATTGATGTCTGACCTGTAATGTGAATCTTATTACCAGCAATCAATATTGATTCATTAGATATATTGATTTGATTAACAACATCATTTTTAGAAACTTTTAAATTAATTGTATCTGATAGTTGGGTAATCTGTGATGAAGTAATATTAGTATTTGCCTCATAAATATATAACTGACGAATCTTAATCGTAGTTGCTGGTGGCAGCCAAAATGACAAGTCAGTCCATTTTGTCAATTTAATTGTTCCATATATCCATACAGGATTCGTATTAGGAAGAGAGAACGTAAAATTTTCTCCTTCACTTGTTCCTACCTCTATGGGTTTCCTCCCAGAGTTAACCCCCACATTTACATACATTTTAATATTGTATGTTTTCCCGATTTCTAAGGAAAGTGGTGGTGATCCCCAGTAAGCTCTGTTTCTTGTTGTTCCTCCGTTATTATTAATAGTCATTCCTTGACTATCATAAACTATGTGAATTCCTGTTCCTTCAACAGCTGGCTTTGGCTCTTGTTTTTTGAAGTTTGGATTAGGAAATTTGTTTGTGATATCCGTAATATTTCCTTGAATTTCTGTAACTGTCTGTCTAATAACATTGGCAGTAGTTTCAAGCTGCGTAGCTTTTGTCAGTGCTGAGTTTGCTGAAGTCTGAACACTTGAAATAGTTGTCTTTAAACCGTTCACTGTTATTTCAGTTTGAACAGCTTTTGAGAGAGCTGACTCTGCTGTTGTTTTTACAGAAGATACTGTCGTTTTGACACCGTCTACTGTTGTCTCAATCTCGTTAACTTTGGTTATTTGTGCCTTATCCTCAGGTGCTGGAGACCAGTCAGTCAACTGATTTCCTTCTTCAATCTGAGCACGCCATACGGTAAAATCTAGGCTGTCAGCATTCGTGGATCGATATAGTACAAATTGCATTGCTGCTGAATTCTCAAGGTGTTTAGCTACCATTGAAATACGTTTAGATTGACCTGGTTCAACATAATCAGTCTTACCTAAATTATTACTAAACCTAATACGTTTGTCTCCATTGTTCTTAACATATATAGAGTGAACATAGCTCGTATTGTTTTTAACATAAGTAATAATATTTCCGGGAAGAGTACCACAAATTGTACCAGTACCGCCCGTAACAACATGCCTAACTGCATTTTTTGCATTCCATTCAGGAACTTGAACTATTGAATGAGTAATTGAAGCACCTTGATATGGTCTAAATTTTGGAGATTCAGATTCACTAACCCAGTTTCTACCACCAACTTGAAAATTGTTTTGCCATTGTTCGACACTTGCCAAAGTCTGGGTTACACCATCAACTGTTGTTTGTAGAACGCTAGCTTTACTTAACGCACTATTAGCTGTCGTTTGCATAGTAGCAAGAGTCTGCTTTTGCCCATCTACTGTGATTTCTAACTCGTTGAGTTTCTTTGTTGTACTTGTTGATGTAGTCTCAATTGTCGTGATCCTTCCTTTTAAACCATCAACTGATTTTTCTATTGAAACAGTCTTGCCCTCTACGGCTCGTACCTTACTATATGCTTCACTTGCTTTAAAACTGATTGTACTGATATCCCGATTCATCGCAGAAATATCAGAGACAAGATGGTTAACATTGATTTGAATATTATTTGCTTTCTCAACAGCTCGTTTTGTATCATTTTCTACCTCACTCACTTTATTAGCGATTTCATCAAAATTCGCTGTAGACATAATGAATGTCCAAACAGTTCCATCCCAAATATAAAATTCAATATCCTCACCATTTGGTTTGTACCACATATCCCCGACACGTGTTGCTGTTGGTTCTCCTTCACCATTTTTACCAAAGAGACCATGGAAAATCATGTTCTTTCCATTCGCAGCAGTAATTGCTGAATCCATTTGATTCCCTATTTCTTTGATCGATGTTTGAGTGTCATTTATGATCGATGATAAAGTAGTACGTTTTTCACCGATTTCTATTTCATCATAAGCATCACGCAACACATTCCATTTTGTTTTGATCACTTTAGCAGTCGTGTCTACACCTAACTTTTCATAATATACTCGAACATCATCGCATAGCTCGACAGTCTCCAATGTAGCAATATCAGCATAATCAGCGGTCTGTGCCAAATCCAAAAAAGACACCTTAATTGATGTCTTTGGAATACCAATATCATTATTTTTGATATAATCCTGAGCCAATTGTTTTAGTTTTACCTTGGTTGGAACTTCATCATGTTCAAATTTATTACTAAAATCAACTGGCAACACATTACGGTTTGGGTATTCATTAATATTCTCGCAATCAACTACATATCCATCAATAGTAACTATTTGTTCATTTTCATCGTCATCCGTATAAATAGCATACGGATAAATTGTTGTATAAGTCGTCATGATATTACGTTCCTGTTCAAAATCCGTAATATTACGACCGTATGCTAGAATAGTGTTGGCGGTAGTTCCACGCTTCTTTAACAAACTAATGTGATAGTTGTCAAAACGATATTCACCACCCCAAACATCTAAGATAGAACCTTCCACGCCGCCTAAGGCTTGTCGAGGATTTTCCACTTTGTCGATTCGCCAATTCGTTTTGTTGCTTGTATCAATATCCGAGTCCACAATAAATGGATTGTTGTCTAAAATTGCTAACTTCCAAGCATTTAAAGCTGCACTTGCGTTTCCACTGATAAATACTTCTGGCTTCATTGGTAATTCTTGACTCAAGTAGCTAACGTGTTCTGCGTAGATTTTAGCTTGTCCGTCATGATTTGGCACAATCCGTTTGATTCTGAACCGTTGATCAGTTAGTGTCGGACTTGCATCAGCTTTGATTATTCGGTTTTCTTGCAACAACGGATAGATTTCATCATCAACTAACACTTTAGCTTCAAGAATAAAGGTACCATTTCTTTCTTCTGTGACAAAAGCTTCTGTTGCTGTTTTGATTGGACCTAAACCCAAACTAAAAAAATCTATTTCGTTTGCCTCATACAAAATTGGATAGGTCACACAATCACCTCCCAGCGAGGAACAATTTTCATCTCAGTTACTGATCCAGTAGTCAGCACATTGTTAAGTCCAGGATTAATCCCAGGCAAAGGATAAGTAGTGATCTTATTCCACTGTGGGCGAGTACCATCAAGAGACTTCACTTGATCGTACAATACATCAATAATTACACCGCCATCTACACCTCTTAATTTGTATGTTGACGATCCTATTTGTAGTGTTATATTGCCTGTCCCTCTGATCGTGATTTTAGGTCTTGAAATTCGATTAGTAGGGTTGGTAATCGATGTTGATAGAACTTGTTCAACTAGGCCAGACTTTAAAAACTTGTATGGCTTAACGCTAAACGTTAGTATGGTTTTTCCATGTTCAACAATATTCGCTTCTACCTCATATTCGGCTGTATAAATTGCTTGATAAATATATTCCTTGTCTCCGCTAAAAAATAACTCTTTCCATCCCACATTGTTTTTAAGCCAGTTCGATATCTCTGTTGCTCGTTGCTGCTGAGATACTTCTGTAGGTATTAAGTATGCCGGAAAGCTCTTGTTTACATTCTTTAATTTGCCGTCTGTCAAAAACGAATCGCCATCTTGACCACTTACTTCAACAAATTCACCTTTAACCCCAGGAGAGGCAAAAGAGATCTCTGTATCGATATACAAATCAAAATCACTTGACTTTTGATTGTCAATTTCAAAATATCCATAGGTCATTCTAATGCTCCTCTCCCTTCGATTTGAGTTAATAAAGCCAATTCTTGCGCAGTTCGCCGAATATCATTTTTAGTATCCCAGTTTTGTGGATACACATTTATTTCTGGAGTTAATCTACTAATTGCATTTAGCATTTGACGCATCAATTGCACTAAATCGCTATTATCAACAGTAATTGTTTGTGTGCTTTCACTATTGCGAACAGACTGCAAATTGCGAATCAATGTAGCATCTCTAGGAACTCCAACACCATTTTTATACTGTGGAATCATTTGTTTTGTTTGTCTTGCGGTATATACTTTTGTTCCTCTTTTCGCATTAGGAATAATGACATTCCGACCTTCTGGAATATAGGCATTGCCGTCTGGTTCAACAATTAGTTCTTTGTAGAGCGGACCTTTTTGGTCATTGACCATCATGTGTCCGCCTTTGTGGAAATTTGTTCCTGTTGCGTGTCCGGAAATCTTTTCAGTGATCCATTGTGTCACATTTTTAACAATACTGGTTAATGTGACGGTATGGTCTCTTTGTTGTCTGAAGGCTTTTACACCTTCCGTTGCTTGGTATGCTGGGCCACTCGCATTATCCGTTGCCTTTAAATATTTCATGGCTGGATTATTACGATCGTAAATACTTAATGCACTACCGCCTGTTTTAGCAGCTTGTTGAGTAGATGACGAATCACCGTTTAGAATCTTCATCGCTGGGTTATTACTATCATAAGAATTCAAACTGCTTTCACCTTGTGATAGTTTTTGAATGATATCACTATTGTCCCCCAATAATTTTTTCAAGGCTGGAAGTACGTTCTGGTTATAATCTTCAACAGATATTGTTCCATCTCGAACTTTAGATAATATATCTTCATTATTTGCGAGCATATGTTTCACATTGTCCGGCAACGCTGACCACGCACTATAGGATTCTTGAGAAGAAAATACTTTTGTCATTAAGTCGGTATTATCCGCTAAAATTTTCTTTTCCGTTACTGGCAAATTGGTCCATTGATTCCAGCTAGATTCAGAGGTAAGTATCTTATTGAGAAAATCAGTATTATCAGCTAACAGCTTTTTATCACTATTCGGTAGTTGATTCCATCGATTAAACGAATCTTCGGATTCATAAATCTTAGTCAAGAAATCGTAGTTATCAGCATATAGCTCTTTTGTTTCGTCTGGTAAGTCATTCCAA
>NZ_JBQASY010000030.1:0-26593 GCF_051909435.1 Enterococcus sp. 125944
GTAGTAAAATCGTTCATAGGGAAGTCCTCTCTTCTGTGAATGTGTTGTGGTAACTCTATTCTACAGAAGGGACTTCCTTTTTTCTATTTACACAAAATATTTTACACTCTCAAAACGCGCTTCGATGTTCTTTAGTAATTTTATTTTTACAATGAACCAAGTTTCCATATAAAAAGCTCATTATCAACGAACGAATAGGATTGTGTTGTTATTCGAAAACTTCTTAATGATGTTTGTAGCTGGCATAGTAAAAGCCGGATACAAATAGCGCACCTCCGATGATATTCCCAATATAGACAGGAATAAAATTCGCAAAGAATTCCAACCATGTGCCGTGGCCTTCGAAGATCGCTGCCGGAATGACAAAACAATTTGCCACACTATGCTGAAACCCGATGGCAACAAAAATCATGACTGGAAACCATATCGTCAATACTTTCCCAGCCGCATCTTTCGCACCATAAGACAACCATAATGCTAAACCGACAAACCAGTTACAGCCGATACCAGAACCAATTGCTTGTAACCAAGACGCAGCTATTTTGTGATCAGCAAGGTGAATGATTTGGTCTAAATAAACTCCTGAACTTGTCAATCCAACAAAGTGACCAAAAAAATACGCCACAAAAATCGCACCGACCATATTAGCTAAGGTAATGATCAGCCAGTTTTTCACTAGTTGCAGAAACGTGACTTTCTTATCCATAAAAGCAATCGCTACCGCCATCATATTCCCTGTAATTAATTCACCGCCCCCAAGCAGGATGACAATCAATCCGATTGGAAAAACCGCTGCTCCAACTAGACTGGTGAGACTTGAAAGTGATTCTGGAATAGAGGCAGAGACTCTAACATAGGCTAAATAGCCAAGAGAAATCATAGCCCCTCCGATGAATCCTAAAATAAGTTTCGCAATGATCGGTTTTTGTACTTTTTTGGTGCCTAGATGAATACTAATGTCCATAATTTCTTCTGGTGTGTGCATAACTCTTTGATCCCTACTTTTCCAATAGATTTTCTGATAAAAAACAATAGTGATTTCCTTCACATTTCCATCAACGATTATAACACCATCGTTTTTGATTTTGCATTGTTATTGTAAAAAAATTCACGAAATTTTCATCAGATTCTATTAAAAAAACCCCGGTTAAATCAACGTCCGTTGTTTACCGAGGAATCCGTTTGTTTTTGATCTGGGAAAGCACTCTAGAAGCAAATCCCCTTCTTGAGTTGAATATCTTAGAATTGAATGACTAATTCAGCTCTTTTATTATTTAAAGTCCTTTCCTTTAAATGCGATGGCATCCACTTGAAACAAGATGCCTACCTCACCACGGTGCGCAAAAGAAGTCTGAATAGACTTTCTGACAGGGTATTGTCCATTAAATTTTTCTTTGATGATTTTTTCCATTATCGGAATATCAAAGATATCTTTGAAAAGAGCGTCCATTTGGACCACATCTGCTAACGTAAGTCCCGCTAGTTTCAACCGTTCTTCCAAGTGATCGAAAGCACCGATTATTTGTTGTTCGACCGATTGTCCGATATTTCCGACACAATAGCCAACAAAGACTAAATTCCCAGCCTCAATCACTCCTGAATTTGCCCAATCTCGGTTAATGTCATAGCGCTTCATTTAACTCGCCTCCTGAAATAATCTATTTGAATTTTTGTCTGAAAAAACAGCCTCTGGTTTCTTACTAAAATACATAAAATTGTTCTGCTTTCTTCCAACGAGATACTCAACATCTCTCAATGCCTCCTCTGCTTTTTCTGCACCTTTAATTATCGCCTACCACTTAGAAAATGAGGCGACATGTTTGGTGTTAAAAAAGAAAGGTTGCGTCTTGTTCCCTTATCTTCAACAGTGAATCAACACAGCGATTCGAACACACGTGGTCCATATTGCTGCTCGTTCGATAGCTCTTTTCGCTAATCGCTTTGATCCCTTTAGAAAATAATCTTCAACCAGGCGCTGGAAAAGCATAGTTACGTCTCAGACTTTTACTCCCACCAATGATTACTTCAGCAAGGCAAACAAAAAAGCTAGTTGATCCTTCTATCAACTAGCACTAGTGGAAACAGACCGGCAGCCACTACTCCCCGAGTCAGAAACGAAAACAGTTAGGTAGCGGTCAATGTCTTTTTGCTCACTAGCCCCTCCTTTAAGCAGCCTGCTTATGAAGATATATCGAGAATTTTTCTAAAAGCTGTCGACTGGATGATCTTACTAAGAATGGTATAAGTTTGTCGATCATTCTTTCTAAGCAAGCTTAAGATATTCGTTACTTCTGCGCGATCTTCTGCTAGAAAGGCTTTAAAAAAAGCAAAGTAGAGCTGCGTGGTCAGAGAGAAGGTAGAATCAGTAAGCGATTCCGTCAATTTTTCATCTAAGAGTGATGCCTTCTCTAACTCATTATTTGTAATCAAGAATTGAATCATATTGACATACAATGCGCCGATTAGTCGATCAATCAACTCTGGGTAAAGTGACCACCAAGTGATTGCGGCAGCAATCGCTTTTGAGAGTAATGGCTCAATTCGTTCTTCCTCATCAAAAAAGATAAAAAAAGTTGTAATGAACAATTCCAGTTCCATCATTGAAAAACTCTTAAGACGTGTGAAATATTCTCTTAAAGTCACTAAAGGCCAGTGATCGATGGTCGGTTTTAGTGACCAAGCCAAAGCATATGCTGCAGAGCTGATCAACCGATCTGAGCTTATCTCTGACGCTTTATTGTCCCTATAGATCACTAATAACTTATCGACAGAATGCAGATTGAAGTCATAGTAAGTATCAATGACATCTCTAATCGTGATTCGCTTAGTTGCAGGATTCTCCTTATCATAAAGGAAAAAAAATTCTGATTCACTCATATTCATATTTTCTAAAATACGCTTGAATTTTAATGCTTCGATCGCGTACTCTCCTGCTTCAAATTTCGCATAAAAGCTGCGGGAAGCAACACCTGAATAAACTTCTTTTTGAGTGTAGTGTTTCGCCATTCTGATTTTTTTGATCAATGGTCCATATGCCTTCATCTGACCGCTCCTTTTCACGTATAGTATACTACACATTTTTAAAAACTGGGGAACATTTACTGATGATATAGTAACGGTAACAAGTGGAAAGGTGGTGTTCAGATGAATACAGTACTAAGCTTACAAGCATTTAAAGAAGATTCTGCCGTTTCTCCAAATTCAATCTTTACGTTTAAATGTCAAATCTCACTAAAAGTATCAGCAACAAAATAAATGCGATTAAAAAAGAATAGAATACTCCCCCCTTGGTCATTCTATTCTTTTTTAATTAGATACAAAGAGATGTCAAAGTCCCCCTTGCTTAGGTTTGGTCCTTGTCGAGCAAAAGGGGAGTAAAGCCAGTTTTTCAAAAAAATGAAATCAATACGTCAAGAAAAGAGGGAATCAATGGATTTCATCAATACATTCCACTTCATCTATCCTGATCTAAAAAATACATATACAGATCAAGCATTTACTTATTTAAACATTAACCAGAACGTTCCCAAGCAAGGATGGAAAATTCATGTTTCTGCTACTTATACTAATTATTTTTTGATACTGAGCGAATGTATCTCATGCTGTATCGAAAATGATGTAGATATGAAATTTTTGAAGAATCTTGATCAGTTTACAAACAACCTTTCTAAAAGTACCCCTAGAGCCTATTCAGGAAAGTTCATCACAATCTATCCCTCAACTTTAGAGAAGTTTATTGTGATGTGCGAAAAGTTATATACCCGATTAAATGATTTTCAGGGACCTTACGTTCTTTCAGACAAGAGATATAAAGATTGTAAAGTCCTCTACTACAGGTATGGACGTTGTCGAGCGGACGAAAATGAATCAGAGACAGAAAGAAAGCAATTAATTTGTCCCGATGGCTCTATTATCGAAGACAAACGGTTGCCTTATTATTCTCAGCCGCCTTTTGTACAAGATCCCTTTCATGATAGTTCACAACAAGAGAACCCATCTGCATTGCTGAATAATAGATACAAAGTAGAAACAGCTGTTCATTACTCCAATACCGGCGATGTATATTTAGGAACGGATACTATCGGCAATCGAAAGGTGATTATTAAAGAAGCGCGCCCCTATATCGAATCCTCTTCATCAGGTGATTGTATTGACATGCGCAAGAAAGAAATAGCCTTCTTTAACCTTTTTCCGCAGAATTGCCCAAAGGTTTATGACAGTTTTTACGAGTGGGAGCATTATTTTACGGTAGTCGAATTTATTGAAGGACCCACCCTCTCTGAGTTCTCAGATCGAGTAGTTGAAGAAGTGTATTTCGACGATCTTACTGGCAGCTATCGCCAGGATGCTCAAAAGATAATCATCGAGTTAATGAGAATGATAGTAGCGATTAATAAATTTGGAATCACGATTCATGACATTTCCAATACTAATATTATGTTACGAGACGGACAGCCAGTAATCATAGATTTTGAAGGTGGAAAATTTGCTTTTGAACAATACGATTACATCGTAAAGACTCCTGGTTTTGATAATGGGGATCATTCAATCGACAGAATGAAGCGAGATTATGTTTCCTTAGGGCTCCTGATTATTAACCTTTTCATCGGAACAAACCAACTGGCGCAATTGGATCAGCAAGCAGCACTGGAGACATTTTATCTTTTTGCTTGTCATTATCAGCTAGACCGTCGTTATTATTCACTGATCAGCAATTTACTATTGAGACCTCATTCGACGAACCTTGAAATCCAGCTCCATCTTATGTGCACCCACCCACTTGAAGCCGTCTCATTAGCGTATAACGAAATAAAAGAAAATCTATTAGCTGATGATCTTTCCAACGTGGATAAGAATGCAGTTCATTTGATCGACTCAAAAAGCAGTTCGGTTGATTTAACAGACTTAGCAAACGAAAAAGAACTATTCATTTTAGCTTATCTCAGTTATTTAATGGACAATCAAAAAATAACTTTTACAAATAACGTAGATTTCTCTTTTGAAAAAATAGGACATGTAAATAGAACCGGTTTGGCTGATTATGCTCACTTGATTATTCTTGTTTTGGTTATGAGTCCAGCACAAACGATCAATCGATTGAAACCTATGATTCACCTCTGGATACAAAAATTAATCGGTTCTCAGAATCAAGATGGCAGATTTATTTCAGAAATTGATGGGGTTGAGGGAGAAGGGCTTCTTGATGGTGCAGCAATGATCGTCTGTTCATTGGTGGAAGCTTATCGTTTTTTTCGTGAGGAAAGAATACTCCAGAGTCTTACTGATTGGCTGAACTATACAGAAAAATTTGGCAAGACACATTTCCCGCAAATCAGTAAAAGAAATGCGAATAAATCACCTTATTTGGCAAATGGTAAAGCCGGTCTGCTACTAGCAAAATGGTATGTTTTGCGAAGTGGATTAGGGACAGAAGCCATGAAAAATGAAACCTTTGAGCAAATAAAAGAACTGCCACTAGTTTCTTCAAATGTCAGCTTTGAATACGGTATTAGTGGTATCGCCTATTTGAAAGTTCTGACAAATAATCTCAAAAGAAACGATTACAACTCTCTATTAACGAATCTACTATCCTACAAGGTCAATTTCAAGGGAAAGAATCGATACCCGGACTGCACCAATTCAAGAATAGAAGCGAGATTTCTCACAGGGGAAATCGGCGTCTTATTCTTAGTGGATTGTATCCGACAGAGATTGGAGGATCATCAGTGAAAACACTCTATAAACATTATAAAAGCAATATTCTTAAAATGCTGTTGCTGTCAGGCCTCTTATCCTTTTTACGCGTTCTGCCAAGTTATCTACTGGCTTTTGCCACTAATGCTATCTTTGCCAGAAATATCAGCCAATTTCTTTTTTGGGACCTAGTGATTCTCATTCTTTGGCTGATTTATGTCTGCTCAAACTATTTCTTTTCAGTTTATCAGGAGAAAGAACTACAAAAAATCAGTCTTTCATTGCGAAAACGTGAAGCTGACTCTATCAAGACAGCCCCATTAGCAGACTTCAATAAAATCACGGCTGATGGCTATGTGTCGAAGCTGACAAATGATATCACACAAATCGAAACGCAGGGCGTGATGAGTTTATATCGTCTTTTTTTTAACGGATGGTTGATTTTGTTCTCAATTGTTGCATTGGCCCTTTTTAACCTTTGGCTGGTCGTTTTGGTCCTTGGTTTAACGGGATTGATCCTTTATATCCCTAATAAATTCGGGACAGTTCTTGTGGCGCTTGGACAAAAGTTATCTACTAGTAATTCCTCTTATACAAAAAGGATTGCCAATATCTTAAAAGGTTACAACGTTTTCCGTTACAATAATAGGCTGGCAGAAATTCCAAAAAAGATTACCGAATACTCTCAAGACCTTTCTGAGAATAAGGTTGCCATTGCAAAAACAAATCACAAGATTATGAACCTCATTGCTTTTTCTAGTTTATTGAGTCAAGTAGTCGTAGATATTGTGACAGGCTTTCTGGCAATTATCGGACAAACGACGATTGGAGCTATTAGTTCCAGTGGCAATTTAGCAGCAAACATCTTTAACTCTGTATCGTTGGTAGGTCAATCGGCCATGGAACTAAGATCCATAGAGCCCGTCATAGAAACATTTTTTGTTGATAAGCCAATCGTTCGCGCCACGAAAAAAACCTACAACGAATTCACTGATTGTATACGAATCGAAAATTTATCTTTCGGCTATGACGCAAATCTCCCGATCCTAGAAAATTTCAGTTTAGACATAAAAAAAGGGGGAAAATATCTCCTCACGGGTGATAGTGGCAGCGGAAAAAGTACTTTATTAAAAATCTTGATTGGTGATTTGGAAGGCTATTCAGGCGAAATAAAGGTGGATGGTCATCAGTTGATAGATGTGGATAGCCACTCTTTTATTCAATATATCGACCAAGACAATTATTTGTTCAACACTTCTTATAAAGAAAATGTCGCTCTTTGGAACAACTACGCAAACACAGAAATAGCCGAAGCATTGAATAAAGCCGCGGCAGATTTTGTAGATGATATTGACAAAGTAGTTGAAAACAACGGTACCAATCTTTCCGGTGGACAAAAACAGCGCATTGGTTTAGCCAGAGCCTTTATTCAAAAAAAATCAGTCATCCTCTTTGATGAAGGAACCTCTTCATTAGATAAAAAGAATACGTTGCTCATTGAGAATCTCCTTTTGGAAGACAACGAGTTGACGGTTGTGATGGTCAGTCATCATCCACTGGAAGAAAACATTCATAAATTTGATCAAATTATTTCTATCAGCGCCCCTTTAGCATCGGAAAATCAACTGATTGCAATGGCGAACGCTAGTCGTTCATGAACCGTGGAGCAAAAATTTCTCATTATTATAAATATAAATCTTCTGAAAAAAAGTGCCTCCCAATTTTTGGAGGACACTTTTTTGGAAGTCTTTTATTCAGATTTTAACAGCTGATGAAAAGCTGTTCGCAACTGCTGCATCTTCTGTGTAGCGGATGGTTGATTTGACGCATTGACAGAATAATAAATTTTAAACTTTGGTTCTGTACCTGAAGGTCTCAGACAGACCCACGAACCATCGGTAAATATATATTTTAGAACATTGGATGATGGTAATGTAATTTTTTCGATTGATTGACCGGCCATCCACCGTTCAGAAGTCAGGAAATCTTCTTTGGCCATTAAGACAAAATCCCCCAAATGAGAAAATGACAGTGATCTTAAACGATCTAACTGCTGACTCATCTGCGACAGTCCATCTTTACCGGGAAAAACTTTTGTTTCTAATTGTTCTTCGTAATAACCATAACGGTCATAGATTTCATTCAAGCGATCAACTAAATCAATTCCAGAAAGGAAACAGTCCAGTGCGGTCTCAGCCAATAATACAGCTGCTTGAATCGCATCCTTATCCCTGACAAATGGGGCTACCAGGTACCCAAAACTTTCTTCATAGCCGAAAAGAAACGTTTTATCTTTTGTTTCTTCTGATAATTGGATTTGTTCCCCAATAAATTTAAATCCTGTTAACGTGTTTCTAACTTCAATGCCATAAGCTTCGGCAATTTTTGCCCCTAAATCAGATGTTACAATCGTTTTTGCGATAAATGAATTTACTGCTTGGTGTAAAGGGCCACGATAAAATGTAGGAAAAGGGCCATCGAAAATGTAGGTTAGATTTAAAATCTGATATTCTTTTTCATGAAACCATTCAAGGAGAGTGACTCATGCGAGAAGATGTCTTAGAAGGAGTCTTACGACACATTATGAACGATATTCAACCTAACTATGCAGCCATGGCCAAGCAATATAATTGTGATTACCGAACAGTCAAGCGTTACTATGAAGCTGGAACTAAAGGGGAAGTAGAACAGATCAAAAAGAGACAATCTTCTGCTCCTCTTTTATTAAGCGGTTTTGAAGAAATTATTAAAGATAAAATGGAGTTAAGCTGTTCCGCTTCTTCAATTTATTATTTTATTAAGAAAAAAGGATATCAAGGTGACTATACCACCGTCAAACGATATTGTCGGAACTATCGAGAAAAGCGTGTAAAAAAAGCAACCATTCGAATTGAAACGACGCCAGGTCTTTCTGCTCAAGTCGATTGGAAAGAAAATATTAAGATGGTGAGTAAACATGGTGAAGTCTTTTACTTCAATCTTTTTCTATATATTCTAGGCTATTCTCGCATGAAATACTTAAAGGTAACCTTTGATCGAACCCAAGCGAATGTCTTCAATTGTTTGGTCAATGCGTTTGAGTACTGCGGGAATGGTGTTCCTCAAGAAATTTGGTTTGACAATATGAAAACAGTTGTTGATAGAAATAAAAGCCAATTTAGTCAAACCGTTTTTAACGAAAAATTTCGTCAATTTGCTAAAGATGCTGGATTCAATCCGATTGCTTGTCGCCCTTTTCGTCCACAAACCAAAGGCAAAGTTGAAGCTTTAGCTCGTACTGTTAACCGCTTAATGGTCTTTAACTACGAGTTTGAAAATGAGCAGGAGCTAAAACGAATCGTCTATGAGTTTATGAATGACTTAAATAATGAACGTTCTCAAGCAGTGAATAATCATCCCTCTAAGTTTCTTATAGATGAACAATCGATGTTGCGTCCTTTCAATCGTTTAGAATTAGTCAGATATGTTTCTAGAACCCAACACGTAATTAGAAAAGTTTCCATTGAATCCATGGTCCAATATCAAATCTCAAAGTATTCTGTTCCCGTGAAATATATTGGTAAAGAGGTAACTTTAGATGTCCGTAAGGACAGTCTATTCATTTGGTATGGCCATCAATGTATTCACTCGCACCCATTAAGCAAAAAAACCTTAAATTATCAACGTGATGACTCTCTTGAGATTCTTCGATCTGATGTCTTCAAATACTTAGAAGACGAAGAGTTGGAGCGCTTTGTAGAAGAAAATTTAGATGCTTACGATGAATTATAAGGAGGCTCATATGTCAAATTACCATCAGTTATTAAATCAATTATCAGATTTAAATCTTACCTGTATCAAAGAAATTTTACCTGCCCATTTAGATGAAGTAGCTAAAAATGAACAATCTCTAGTTGATTCTTTATTTGAATTAACACATCAAGAAATTAGCTATCGTAGAAAGGAGACCCAAAGAAAAATTTTAAAACGGGCAATGTTTCCCTATCATAAACGCCTTCATGATTTTAACTTTGATTTTCAACCCAAAATCAAAAAAAGTGAAATTCAAGATTTAGTGACATTACGCTTTTTAGACACGTATGACAACCTTTTATTCATTGGAAATAGCGGTGTTGGAAAAACCCATTTAGCCGTTTCAATTGGTTTAGAGTGTATTGATAGAGGGCAGAGCTGTTTATTTATCACTAGTACAGAACTGGTTAATCGACTTATCCGGGCACATAAACGTGGGACAAGTGATACCATGCTCAAAAAATATGCGAGCTATTCTGTATTAATTATTGATGAAGTCGGGTATCTCCCCTTCTCAAAAGAAGGATCTAACTTACTGTTTCAACTAATTAATATGCGATACGAAAGAAAATCAACGATTATTACAACGAATATTCCTCTGTCTCAATGGTCCGAAATTTTTGGTAATAAGAAATTGACTAATGCTTTATTGGACCGATTGGTCCATCATTCTAAAATTATTCAAATTACAGGACCTTCTTATCGAATGAAAAGTTATAGTGAAACGAAAGGAAAAGAAACGAAACGATAAAGAGAAAACTACCTACAATTTCAATGGCCCAAAACCAACATTTTATTATGGCCCTTGACATATATTCAATTATTACAAAACTTTTAGTATCAGAATCATAAGCTACCGTATCTAACCGAAAATTACCTACAGTAAATTCTGAAGCAACAAAGTCCAAATTAAATAATGATTCTAAGTTTTCCTCAATGAGTTCTTGCAATTGCTTTTCTTTAGCAAAAACTTCTTCTTTAATTTCTTTCATTTTCAGGTTGCTCAATTGATAAAGCGCCAAATAACTCAACCACCTTTTCAGAAGAATAAAAACCAGCTACTTCAATTACTATCCCTTCATTCTTTACCTACCTTAGTTCATTTTCTAGAGGGATCAAGGTTTCATACAACACAGTTCTCCATGCTCGCTTCATTTGTTGCGGGTATTGGAATGGCTTCGCGGTTGGATGTTTTTCTTTGTAGGCCTCAAAATCTTTACTTTGGATAATCCCTTTCATATTAGGAATTGGGTCCTCTCCAACAACATATTGAATACTTGAATAATGAAGTTCATTTGCCGAAACATTCCATTCATTTGAGAACGCATGAATCATTTGATCTCTTGCTTGCACAAAGAAGCGTCGTTTGATGGCAAAAATATCTTCTTTCACATCAAGCTCTCCGGAATCTATGGCATTCAAGATTTGTCGATACACTTCTTTGACACACTCAGTTTTGTTTAATTTCTTCAAAGCTTTCTCAATTTCTTCACGTACATCTGAACTATTGGCTGCATAAGTACCTAATAATTGATCAATATATGAGGAGTCAATGTCATACAGTCGGATTGAATTGTCGCTATAAAACTCAATAGCTGAAAAATTCATACCTCCTTCTTCCTCTTGCTCATCTACCAACGAGCCCTTGATTGTTTCATAAAAGCCAACTTGTTCTTCTAAGATAGAAACCTGTTCTTTTAAAACATCTGATTGTTCCATCTCTTCATTGTAATTGTCATACGTAACCAATGCTTCATAAGCCTTATTCAACTCTTGAAAAGCTTTCACATAATCTACTCGGGTTTCTATTGGAGTATTCTCAGTTGTTCCAGGTATTACAGTAAATGTTTGTAATTGCTTATATGCCTTTTCAAAGCGTGCTTTTGATTCTTCATAGGTTGGATAAATCAGCCCAGATTCTTCTTGTGCTTCTGAATATAGTTTTGTTGCTTCTGTCACATTATATTCCATTGTCGCAGGTTTTCTAAATGTAATGACTAGCCCTTTCTTCTTATCGGGATATGTGCGATTGGTTCGTGAGAAGGCTTGAATTAATCCTGCATATTCTAGATTTCGATCGACAAACAATGTTTGGATCGTAGGGGCATCAAACCCTGTTAAAAGCCGATCAACGACAATCACTAAATCAATTTGCTTACCGAATTGCTTAAATTCCGCTCGTTTCCGTGCCAAACGATTATTGATATCTCCGTTATAGCGTTCAATTTCTGCGATTGTCCATGCTGTATGGTAATACTCATTGTATTCTGAAATAATCTGCTGCATTTCATCTTGCTTTTCTTTGGCACTTGCTGCATTCTCATCCATAGAGTATGTAATGGCAATTCGCGGAAAATCCGGGTCCTCCATCGTTCTTCCTTCACGAATCGGTTGATCAGGAAATTCTTTTTGAAGCCAATCTGATTCTTTCGTCATTTCTTTGATCGCTCGATAGTATCTCTTTGCCATCTCAATAGAGCTTGTTGTCAAAATAGCAGACTTTGTTGGTCGTCCATTTCTAAAATCGAATTTTGTATAGGCATTATTAGGACGAAAGATTTTATGGATCACTTTCTGAATATGCTCCTCTGATTCATAAACAATCGGCTCAATGTAACTCTCCTTTTTCATTTGATCTATATTATCCACAACCAAATTGATTTGTTCTGGAGAGTATTTTGCATATTTTTCGACTTCAAGTAATTTCTGGTGAATGCGATTATCTAGTGAGGTTGGCTCAATGGTATTTTCATGCTCCACTTGAAAGCCTAATACCGAACCATCTTCTAAGGCATTCTTGATTGTATAGGTGTGCAAGACATCCCCATATTGGTCTCGAGTAGTACGAGCCAATTGTCCTTGGGCTTGCTTCTTATTCACTTCAAATATCGGCGTTCCTGTAAAGCCAAACCAAGTAGAGTTAGGAAAGAACTGTTTGATTTCCTCCATATTTTCAGCACTTAAAGCGCGATGGCATTCATCTACTACAAAAACAATATGTTGCCCAATCAGCTTTTCAAATCGCTTGGCTCCATTTTTGGCTTCTTGTTTTTTGGCATACTTCAGCGCTGCGTCTAGTTTCTGGCGGGTGGTAATAATAATTACGTTGGCATTTGCATCAGCCAAAAGTGTTTTGCCTAGCTCTTTTGCATTGCCAGTTCCCACAATTAAACTATTGGCTTTCGCATCCCCAGAAGATGTCCCTGTATTAAATTCTGAGGCAAATTTTGTAAATTCATTGGTGGTTTGATTATCTAAGTCCTTGCGATCCACCAGCATAATCGTACGATCAATACCAGACTTGCGCGCTAAAAGTTTAGTTGCAACAAAACTTGTCAACGTTTTTCCTGAACCAGTTGCATGCCAAACATAGCCGGATTGGTGCTTATTGGCCGCCACAAATAATGCCTCTATCGCATGTACCTGATAGGGATGTAATACCATTAAGGTTTTATTGTCTTGATCTTCGCTCACAATCGTGTAGTTAGCGATAAGCCGATGGGCATCTGGGATATTCAACACTTGCTTACAAAATTCATAAAGATTATCTACTTTTTTGTTGTCTCTTGTCCGCCAACTAAACAAAAATTTCCGATGCATGTCTTTAGGCATTGCATTGGCAAAATAGCGCGTCGTTTGTTCATTTGAGACAACAAACAATTGAAGCGTTGAAAAGATGTTATTACGAAAGAAACCTTCTTCAGCATATTTTTTTATTTGGTTAAAGGCTTGAAAAACACCGTCTTTTGCTGTGACCTGTTTCAATTCAATTTGAACAATCGGCAAGCCGCTGATTAATAATGTCACATCAAAACGACGGTCACGTGCGTCCGCACTACTACCTTGTTTGGCAATTTGATTCACAACTTCATACGTCGACAAGCCCCCACCTACGTCTTGGTTGGAATAAAGAATCAGCGAGATTGATCCTAAAGAAGCATCTTCACGATCAATCTTGATTCGAGCAATACCATTTTCTCCCTTTAACCATTTCGCTGCATCAAAGGGCGTTTGAGTTTTCAATAGCAATTCTGTTTTAATGGTTTCAAATTCTTTATCAGTTAAAGGATGTTCACCAATTTCTGAAAGATTATTATGCGTGATCTTCTCACGCAAATTTTGCCACAAATCAACTTCTGTCTTTAACTCTGGTCGGTACACCCATTGGTTGTGACCTTCGCCTAATATATGAATCAGGTGACTTTCTACTTCGGCTTCGTCACGATGGTTTATTTTCATTCGCTCACCTCCTTAGACAAATAATTTTTGCAGAAACCCTATTTTGGTTTCTTTTAGCCAATCGAGCTCACGCTGATGAAGAGCGATCGTGTCGTCGAGTTGTTTGAAGAAAGTGCCGATTTTTTGTTGTTCAACAAGCTCAGGATATAGAAATGATAAGTTCGAAAAATCTGTTTTGTTGACTATTTGCATTGTTCCCGAGGCTGCTATATTTTTCATTTTTTTTGACCATAATTCTGATTGAGTTAATAGAAAATATGAATCGTTTAATTCGTTTGGTGTCAACGAATTAATCTGCTGATTGAACCCGCTAGACTCTTCAACCAAAGTATTTTTACCTATACTAGCAATACAAGTAACTAAAATGGAGCCTGGTTCAGCAATTCTCGCCTTTGAATAACCTTTTGGGCTTAACTTTTTAGAACTATTGTTGGTTACTAAATGTTCCATGTCCGTAGGGGTAACCCATAAAACACCACTCTCATTGTAGTTCTCAGTGTCAGAAGTTGATGGGGTATTACCGGTCTGAATAACTCCTAAATCTTTTAACTTACGCTGTTCCCATTCTTCAGTAAATCCCGGAAAACGAATTTCTGGAACTTTATCTCCTTCTTTGGGAAACATTTTTTGTAAGAATCCTTTTTTGGTTTCTTTTAGTAGCTCTAGTTCGCGCTGATGAAGAACAATCGTATCGTCGAGTTGTTTGAAGAAGGATCCTATTTTTTTTTGTTCTTCACTATTGGAAGGAATAATAATCTCAGTTTCAAAGAAATTCGAAGCCGCAATGTTCAGTAGACCATGGTTTCTTGCTCCTTCAGCAGCATGCTTTGAAACTTCTTTAAACCAATAAGTAGTATCATAATATTTTTCTAAAAAATCCGAATCAATGTCTATAGGCTTGAATACAATATATAAAGTTGATAAAACTCCCATATCATAGCGATTTAATCGCTTGATTGCTCCCCAAGGATATCCATTTGAATAAGATTTATTATATGCAAACTCTCCATTTTTCACGAGATAATATCCACTAACATCGAGACTAGCAACAGTTTTATTAAAGAACTCATTTTGGTCTATTAACCCTTCTTGAGCTGAAATCGTTAATGGGCGAGTCGAATCTAACTCTTTATTTTTACGAGTAATCCTTTTAGCTACCTCTCCCAACTTACGCTGTTCCCATTCTTCAGTAAATCCCGGAAAACGAATTTCTGGTTTATTCTTATTCGTCATGTCTAAACACCTCTAACGCACCTTGGAGCCATTCTTTATTTTCATCATTTGTCTCAAAAGCAGCGATGGTAGAAAATAATTCTTTCACTAATGCTTGCTTTTCTTGGCGAATTTGCTTAACTTCATTCCCTACATTCTTCATATCAATACTTTCTTCTTCTTCAAACGTATCAACATAACGAGAAATATTTAAGTTATAATCATTTTTTTTTATCTCATCAAAACTGGCTAAATAAGCATATTTATCTTCAGTTGCTCTATTTTTGTACGTCGAAACAATTTTTTCAACGTTCTCAACTGATAATTTATTTTGATTTTTTCCTTTAATAAATTCTTTGCTGGCATCAATAAACAAGACATCGCGTGTTTCACGATTTTTCTTCAAAATAATCACTGTTGTTGGAATCGATGTACCAAAGAAAAGATTTGCTGGCATTCCAATGACTGCATAAATGCTACCATCTTCAAGTAACTTCTTCCGAATAACCCCTTCAGCTGCACCACGAAACAGCACGCCATGAGGCAAGACAATTGCCATTGTTCCGGAATCTTTTAAATGGTAAAAGCCGTGAAGGAGAAAAGCAAAGTCGGCTTTGGATTTTGGTGCTAGCTTTCCATATCGGTTAAAGCGGGAATCATCTAAAAAAGTCGCATCTGCTGACCATTTCGCTGAGTATGGTGGATTCATAACTACTGAATCAAATAAATACGGCTCATCTGTAGGCCAATCTTTATTAAGCGTATCGCCGTTTCTCAAATTCATATCTTCTGCGTCTACGCCATGAAGAATTAAGTTCATTTTTGCTAAATTAAAAGTCGTGGTATTCATTTCCTGACCATGATACTTGACATTCTCAGGATATTTCAAATAATTCCGTACATTCAGCATTAAAGAGCCTGATCCCATCGTCGGATCAAAGACACTGAATAATTTTTTCTCTTCTTGATCAATAGTCACAATTTGCGCCATCATTTCAGAAACTTTTTTTGGTGTGTAGAATTCGCCAGCTTTCTTTCCCGCTTCGGAAGCAAATTGGCTGATTAAGAATTCATAAGCATCCCCAATCACGTCACCATCATGCCCTAATACATCAATATCATTCAGTTTCTTTAATACTTCGGTTATTGTGACATTTCGTTGTTGATCATCTGAACCAAGTTTTTTTGATTGTAAATCGACATCATCAAACAACCCATTAAATTGCTCAAACTTTGAAGACAGCTCGGTAAAGCCTTTGTTCAAGTCATTCAATTGAAAGATATTTTGTTTTGCTTGATCAGCTAACACATTAAACAAGCGATTGGGTTCAATTTCATAACCCAGAGTATCCACAATCGTTGCTAACAAATCTTCTCTTGAATCTTCATCTGCCAGTAACTCTTGATACAATTTCGTCTGCTTCTCGACTTCATCATATTCTTCTAAGGATTCATCTGCTAATAAAACAACTTGTTGTAATAATTTATCTGAAAGATATTTGTAAAAAATCAAGCCTAAAAGATAGTTTTTATATTCTGATGCATCCATTTTGCTACGAAGATTATCCGCTGCACTAAATAGTCGCTGATTCAATTCTTGTCCCACTACATGCACACTCCTATATTTCGTTCTTTTTCCTAATTTTATCACTATAAAGCACAAAAAGAAGAAGTTTCGGGTAATTTCTTCTTTTTATGCTTTCTTTGATTTTTATTCATCTCATATTATCAAAAGCGCCTTCTCTATCCCTATCAAGTAACCCTCCAGCGATAGAAATTTTGCATAGAGATACATCCCTATTATAAGAAACGTACGTTCGATAAGCAAATAGATAAGGAAGGGAAATCTGCTGACTCAATTGGGAAAATGTCTCTTCCCCTCAAAACCTCACCCGATCTATATCCGAAGGCAATTGATCATAGACCATTTCCCAATGATTATCCTGATACAGTTCATATTTCTCGAAGACGAAGGGTAAGCCTTTGGCATGGGCAATGTCGTCGCTGTCCATGACTTGGAAGTGCAAATGAGGCGAGGTGGAGTTGCCAGAGTGACCGACGTTTCCTAGAAACTCGCCTTTTTGCAACTGTTGACCGACAGCTACGCCGATGGAATTGGTCTGCAAATGAACGAAAGCGAGATAGACTTGTGGGGCGTGTTTCACGATTAAATAGTTGCCAGCGATTTGGCTAAAGTCGTCTTGGTATTCATTAAAGGTGCGGGCATTTTTGATTGCGAGAGCTCCATCGGATACCCAATGAACGGTTTGCCGTTCCGGAATGCCGTCAACCACAGCAATGACTTCACCATCACATGGAGCATAGATAGGTTGACCCCAACAGTAACAGTTCGCTAATGGTACACCGGATAGAAAATATCTGGCAAAAGAGGTATCATAAAACGGCTTATGGGGCTTATTCCAATTGACTTGGACAAAATCAAAGGCATACCTCATTCCCATACGATTGGTTCCATGACTGGGGACGCGTTTGACAGGGGTCGTGGGGGCTTGCCACTCTCCCCTTAAGGGAAACTCGATGCGGATGGGGCTTTTGAATGGATCCATGGTTCTTCCTCCAATTCTACAGATGGTTCCTCTCGGTGCATTTTTTTCAACAGTGTTCAATGGCTGGTAGGTGGGCTTTCTAGCGTTGTAGAGAGTTTCTGTAATTGCTTGATCTTGGCTGTTAATCCGAGGGCATTTTCTTTGGCTTTTTCCAAGGATGCGATCAAACGGTCACAGACAGAAATGATGTCTCCGTCAGGATCGGGTTGGTTTAGAACAGATTTAATGTCTGGTTCCTGCGATTGATCCAGAGAATTGAGTAATCGCAAGATGGCTTCTAATGAATAGTTGGCAGAGCGCAGAATCCGAATGATTTTCAAGCGGTTCAAGTCGTCCATTTCATAAATACGGTAGCCATTCTGACTGCGCTTTAAGGTAAGAAGTCCGTTCAGTTCCCAATCTCGCAGCGCATCGGTGGTGACGCCTAAGTAGTCCGCTGCTTCTCTTCGCTTGAGGGAAAACATCCTGTCTGCGGGCTCTCCTTTCAGCAAATGTCCCACGATGCGGATGGCTTCTTTGGCTTGAGCGATTTCTCGATCAACCGCCACGATATACTGATCCAACAAGGTTTGTGCGTGATCAAAGTCATAATTCGCTAATGCTTTGATCATCTCTCGCATGCGCTCTCGCAGCCCAGACTGAAGAACTTCAATCTGGAAAGCGATACGTGCCGTTTTGATCAATTCTAGATGGTAGTCAGTGTAGATCCGATAGCCATTCTGCTTGCGCAGCGGCGTGGGGATCAATGCCCATTCTTCATAGCGGCGAATGGTATTTGGGTGAAAGCCAACGATTTTGGCAACTTCGGAAGTGCTATAGGTCTTCATTCTCCCCCTCCTAGCTTGTTACTAACAATGTTAGTTCATGTAGCGCCCGAGAGCAACTAGTATAAAGCAGGTTGCTCTTTTTTGTTAGCTGATGCGCGTGGACATCCGGCAGGATCACTTGGTCAAATTCCAATCCTTTCGCAAATTGAGGCGTGGTAAGGATTACTCCTTCTACCATTGCTTTTGTCTCTTTTGTCAGGCAAGTCAAGGGGACCTCAACAAGCTGCTGTTTGATCGCAATCATTGCGGCTTCGGTCTGACAGATAATGCCACAGGTTCGATACGACGATTGTTGAAAAGAAGCAATCTGCTGCCGAAGTTCCATCCATTTGTCTTGCTCTTTTGTTAGGTGGATCTCTGCCACTGCTTTTCCGTGACGTTCCACCGGCTGGAGATCCTGATTGGTGGTAAAGCGTTTGGCATAGGACATGATTTCATAGCTGGATCGGTAACTCCTATTGAAGGTGATTACGCGGCTGTCGGGAATGATGGTTTGTATTTGGGTCAAAAAATCAGGGCTCTCTCTGAGTAGATTTTGGCTAACATCTCCCCAGATCGTTTTTTGACAGGGAAACAATTGATCCAGTAAATAAAATTGGAGCAGAGAATAATCTTGCATTTCATCAATGACGAGATGCTTGATCTGGTGGTTGATCGGCAGTCCTTCGATCTTCCATTTAAAAAAGAGATACGGGAAGGCGTCGGAATAGGCAAGCGTATTTTCTTCTCTGATCAACGCTTCTTTTTGCGTAGCTAGGAATTTTTCATATTCCCTCAATGGCTGAGTGATTCCAGTTCGCTTCTTTAATTCACAGGCAATCCATGCCGCAGATTTATTTTGATCGCCTGGCAACTCTTGAGCCAAGCGTTGTGCCAATTCTTTTATTTGCTGCCAAAGAGCAGCGATTGGAAGGTTGGCAAACGCTGCTTGGATTTGCTGTTTTGTAAGACGGATGTCCGGCTCGATCACTATGTCTTCACGAAACAGCTTCTTTGGGATCGTTTCGAGGTACTCAGTCATGGCCCAAAAGAAGGACGCAGACCGTTTATGGAGATAGGACTGGGCTTTTTTCGATTGAGGCTTGCTGAGGATTGCTGCGATTTCCCCTTGGCGATCACCAATCACCAGTGATTCACCCATCAATGGCTGCATCAACTGTGTGATATCTGATTGAAAGAGATCATCCTCGCCTAATTCAGGCAACACAGTGGAAATGTAATCAGAGAAGACCTCATTGGGAGATAAAATCAACACCTCCGATGCGGCGAGTTCTGCTCTTTTTTGATAAAGCAGGTAGGCGATCCGATGCAATGCGATGGAAGTTTTTCCAGAACCGGCACCCCCTTGAATCAGTAGATTTCTTGTTTTGGAATCTCTGATCGCTTCATTTTGCTCCTTTTGGATCGTGCGAATGATGGTTTTCATCTCTTTGGTCGTGTGCTTACTCAGTTCATTGATCAAAAAGTCGTCGTTCAAGGCGTCGTTGCTGTCTACCAAGAAACGGATTGTGCCATTCTTGATGTCAAATTGTCGCTTCAATTGCAAGCTGCCGGTAAACTTCTTTCCCATCGACTCATAATAAGCGCTCCCTAAAGGAAAATCATAATACAATGAAGAGATCGGCGCGCGCCAATCATAGACCAGTTGCTGCCCGTAGTTGTCAACAAACCCATATCTGCCAATATAAAATTTCTCGGCTTCCTCTTCCCCGTCAAATTGAAAGTCGATCCGAGAAAAATATGGTGTTTCTTGCAGATACGACAATTTTGCGATGCGATTGGTCTCAATGGTATTCCGCTTATCGATAAACGATAAGTTCTGCTGATGGTTATAGACTTCGTATTTGTCTAATTCGTTTTTATAATCCACCGTATATTTCTTGATTTCTTTGTAGGCTTGTTCATTGGTATCCACCGTTGTTTCAAGTTCTTGGATTTGCGCGGTGATCTTTTTAGTCACATTTGCTAAGTAGCTGTTTTCATTGGTTATCGTCATCTCTTAAACCACCTTTCTTTCAGGAGTTTAGCAAGAAACTATACATTGGTGGTATAGTGTAGGGTTTGGTATCGCAAAGAAAAAGGATGCAGCGATCAAAGTCTGCATCCTTTTTCTGCTTGGTCCACTTATTTGAACTGCTTTTACTCCCAACGGAAATATCTGATCGCAACAAATAGACCGATCAATGTAATGACCACTAAAAGGGTTATCGTGAAAAAGATTCCTGTTTCTTCATGGAATGTGACTGCCTTCAGCAATTTGATTCCTTGAGTCAGTGGCATGACATCGGCAACCTTCTGTAAGCCGGTTGGCAAGATCTCATATGGAACGGTTGCTCCTGAAAGAAAAAACATCGGAAAGAAAATCGCTGAATTGATCGCACCAGTGCCTTTTTCGCTAGGAGACAAGCTGGCGACGATCAACCCGATGGCATGGATCGAAACCACCACCAACAAATAGGCAGAAATAAATTGCCCCCAATGACCGACATAGGAAAATTGGAAAAACGTGATCAAAACGCCTAATATCAACAGCATGGAAACAATACTGATCGTAAAACAAAACAACAGATGGGCGAAAAGCAATTGTGCCGGACTGATCGGTGTTACTTGGTATCGCTTTAAGATCTTGCGTTCCCGATAAGAAGACAATGCTAGCGGGAGCCCCATCACACCAGCTGAACAAATCCCGACGGTTGAGACAGCGACAAAATTCGTATTCAAGGAGTGATTGTCCGGATCCATAAATGCCATCAGACAAATGATCCCGACTGGAACAAAAATCCCAAAGATCACTGAAGACATCTCTCTCATGGAAAGTTTTGCTTCTGATTGATACAACAACCAAAATGTTTTCATTCCTACACTTCCTCCCCAACAAGCGTCAAGAAAGCCTCTTCGAGATTCTTCTTATTCACTTTTAATAGAATATCAGCTACCGTCCCGCTGGCAACTTCTTTGCCTTTGTTTAACACTAGAATCCGATCACACAGCGTTTCCACTTCATCCATGTAATGAGAGGTCAGAAAGATAGTGACCCCCTTGTCTTTCAAAGCGAGCAAGTATCGCCAAACCTCGCGCCGGGCCTGGGGGTCCAGTCCGGTTGTCAATTCATCCAAAAAAATGATTTGCGGATTCCCCATGATAGCCAAAAGGATACATAGCTTCTGTTTCTCGCCCCCCGATAATGTTCCGAGAAATGAATTCAATTTAGAGGCAAGGCCAAATTCATGGAGCGCCTGCTTCCAGTTTAGCGGGTTTTCATACAACGAATGGGTGATCTCGCAAATCTCTCTTACCTTCAATTGATTTTGAAAGGCAGATTCTTGGAATTGGACCCCCACATACTGAAACAGTCGTTTCCGTTCAGCCTTAGGATCTCTTCCCAAAAGCGAGATCCTTGCTGAATCACATTTTTGTGTGCCCAAAATACAATCGATCGTCGTGGATTTCCCTGCCCCGTTATGTCCTAACAAACCAAAGATGGTGCCCTTTTCGACTGTGAAACTAAGATCATCAATCACTCGTTTCTCCCCAAATGTTTTGCTCAATCCATGAACCTGTATCGCTGCTTGTTTGCTCATACATTCCCTCCCATCTGATCTGGACTCAGTTTAGCCGAAAATCAAACAATGATGGGATAGTGGAGGGAATAGAATTTTTTTCTAAACAAGTTTGCAAATTCCTAAACATGTTCAGAACAAAGGGAAAACACTTACATTTCAAAAAAGATTCTTTATACTAGTTTTTGAAGAAACAGTGGCCACATCGTTCTTCTATTCAAAAATAGCCTTCAGTGCTGCACTTAGCAAAAGCTCAAATTGGTTCAGTGTTGTGCCAAAGAAAAGATTCGGTTGGTAATCGGAGATTCTTTGGGGAGTATATGTTTCTGTACTAATGGTCAGTGTGGCTAGGCTGCCGATTTTTGAATTTTTTTGACCAACAAAAGCAATCACATCGATATGGTGGTCGTTAGCCATTTTCGCTAGCTCAGCTAACCGAACTGTATCCCCAGAATTAGAAATAATAACGAGCAGAATGTCTTGCTGCACTTGCTGTCTAAGAAATTCCAGATGGCTATTGGCAGTCGCACGAAAGCCATATAAATTAAGAGATTCCGAAAAATAATTGGCGAGATTCTGAGAGAAACCGGAGCCAAGGATCATGATGCGCTTGTCGCGATACTCAGAGAGTAAATCGATAAATGCCGCCTTTTCCTCATTGGAGAAAGTGCTTGGCATCGCAATGTCCGATTGGCTGTTACCTAGTGCAAAAACCAACTCGCTATAACCGGAATAGCCGATTTTCTTGGCCATATTGATGATCGTTGCAGTAGAGACATAGGATGCTTTAGCCACATCGCGAATCCCGATAGTTTTTAATGACTGCCGATTTTTTTTCATAAAACGCAAGACTTCTGCTTCTGAATCATTCAGTTGGTATTTATCTATAAGCATTTCAACATCCATAAGATCCACCTCAAATTTTATCAATTAGGAGTATTATATCATGACAGAAACGAAATTTATTCAAGATCCCTGGGCAAAAATGACGACCCGCAACGGCTTACGCGGAGATGAAGTTATCTCGGCATTGCAAAAATCGATTCGTCGAGGCAAAGAAAAAGAGGCGTGTGAATTTGCCTATGAAATGTATATCACCTCACCGCAATTTGAAGAAAAACTGTGGAGAAGATTACTAGCGATCAGTGTTGAAGATGTAGGTATGGGAAATCCAATGGCTGCCATTATGATCAATAACTTAAACACGATGCGCAAGGAATTCCAATACAACGAATCCGACCGGGCGATGTATTTCTTCCATGCGATTCGTTACTTATGCCAGTCGGAAAAAGACCGCTCATCAGACTTACTCAAGAATATTGTGATCAAGAGTTTCGCGATGGGCTATGTTCCAGAAATTCCTGATATTGCCTTGGATAAACATACTGTCCGCGGACAGGAAATGGGCCGTGGTTCCGAACATTTCTTACATGAAGCCAGCAAAGTAATCCCACAAGCAAAAGTCACTAATGACTACAAAGAACAATACGAAAAAATCATCGAGAACTATGATCCAGATCACGTTGTGCCAAGCGCGTTTTCATTCAATCCTTGGCAAGTATAGGAGGAAGTTACATGGAAAACTCTGCATTTATCATGAAGCTGAATGACGTCCTAAGCCCCATCGCAGCAAAAATCGGCAATCAGCGCCACTTAAAAGCTATATCCAGCGGTATGATGTTTGGACTACCATTTATTGTTATCGGTTCTTTTTTTCTAATCTTTGCCAACCCACCCATCAACATGGATCAGTACCATCCTGAAACAGCCAATATCTTTATGACATTTATGGCTGGCTGGAAAGATTTCGCTGTAGCAAATTATGATCTCATCACCGCGCCTTATCAATTGACGATGGGCATCATTGGTTTCATCAGCGTCTTTGGGATTGCCTTCTCTCTTGCAAATGAATACAAAATCAACCCTTCCATGAATGGTATGGTTGCATCCGTCATTTTTCTAATGGTTTGTACACCAGTAAAAGAAGGCGCGATCAGCCTCAATTTTCTAGGAACAAACGGACTCTTCGTCGCAATCATCATCGGCTTGTTAGTGGTAGAAATCAATCGTTTATTTGAAGTGAAACAGATCAAATTGAAACTGCCAGATACCGTTCCACCCATGGTGGCAACCTTCATCAATATGCTCGTTCCGCTGTTGACAAATATCATCATCTTCTATGGGATCAATTTGATCTTCTTAGCAGCAACAAACAAAATCTTTCCTGAAGCAGTGATGGAAGTTCTGACTCCTGCAACGAACATCGCTGGCAGTCTCGGCGGTTTCTTGTTGATCGTGACCTTGGGCAATATCTTATGGCTGTTTGGCATCAACGGCTCTTCAATCATCTTTCCCATCGTCTTTACACTGGGAATGGCTCAAACTGGCTTGAATGCCGAGCAAATGGCAAATGGCGAAACCATGACACACTTAATGAACTTACAAATGTTTCGGATTTCAGTCCTTGGCGGAGCTGGTGGTACTTTGGGATTGGTTTTATTGATGATGCGAAGCAAAGTTCCCGAATATCGCACCATCGGAAAATTATCCTTGATTCCTGGAATCTGCTCCATCAACGAACCAGTGATCTTTGGCTTACCAATCGTTTTTAATCCCATTCTAGCAATCCCATTTTTGGTCACTCCGATCATTTCGTTATTGCTGACCTACTTTGCTCAGAGTCTTGGATGGATCGGAATTGGCTTTATTGTTGATCCTTCCTTCACACCGTTTTTTGCACAAGCTTATCTTTCAAGTATGGACTGGCGCAACATTCTCTTTTGCCTACTGTTGATCGTCATCAGTATCTTCATATACTATCCATTCTTTAAAGTAATGGAGAACAATAAGACAAAATTAGTCGATCAAAATCTATAACCATTCTTCGTAACAAAAACTAGAACAGCTAAATGATTTTGCTTTATACTAAAAAAAAGACAAATCCTTTCCCATTCATCGAATCAACTCGATTCGAATCAGAAAAGGATTTGTCTTTTTTGGTTAAAACTCCTTCATTTAAAAGACCTGAAAAGTCAGCACAGGTTTAGGCATAATGAAAGATTTCAAAGCGGAGGCCTTCTGGCGTCTCAAAGAATAGTGCATAATAATTAGGCGCGATCCGTTCTTTGTATTCCATTGGTTTCCCATGAAGAATCTTTACTCCTAGTGCTTTGATTTTTGGATAGATCGCGTCTACGGCTTCCCTGCTTTCTGCTTTAAAAGCAATGTGTTGGAGGGAACCAGGCTTTCTAGAATCAATTGTCTCATTGATCCATTCTTGCTTTGGCGAACAGATTCCAAAATCAAAGGTATCACTCAAATACTCTACTATTTCCATGTCGGCATGTTCGAGATAGCCTGAATATTTCTTTTGAACATCAAAACCTAACAAATGGAACAATTGATCATAAAAGGGTTCCGCTTTTTTTACATCGTTGACAGTAATTTGAATGTGGTGGATTTGATACATCAGTGGCTCTCCTTTCGTTATAAACCAAAACAGTTAACAGTTCTCGATAGCAAAGGGTGGGTACTGAATCGCTCTTGTCGCCAAGTGAATGAGTTTTTCCTGATTGTCGTCAGCCGCAATTCGATTCGTCTTTAGAGTACCACAATTTCGGCAACGGTGAATGATTGCCCATTCGCCATCCTCCTTGGACCAAATACTGATAGGATCCATCTTCCCTCGCACAAAGAAGCTCGGTCTCCGGGAAGAGTATCCGCATGAAGACTCGTTAAACAGTGGGGACAGTGGTTGCGATGCTGACTACCTGCATTTTCAGGATTTACCGGTCGACCGCATTCTTCACAGATAAAACTGTCAAGACAATTGAAAGTAACTCTAACAATTTTTAAATTGTTCTATCAGTTTCCTTGAAGGTGGTTTACGATCAATTTTCTACATACTTAGTTTATTTAGTATAAGAAAGTTTAAACTTTACATATATTTTTCTTGTATAAGGATTAGTTCTTCTTGTCTATGATAAAATTTATTAAACAGTTTGAAAGTAAAAACTATTCAAAGAAAGTGGGCGATAACAATGGGATTTTGGTATTTTTTAACGTTAGCTGTCGGTATAACTTTGTTGATCATAAGTGTTTCAAATAAAGAAGTATCTAGATCAACCAAATTCGTAATAGCCTGTTTTGTTTTAGGGATCTTGTTAGTCATAGGTAGTCTACTTTTATTTTTACCAGGCAGCTCTTCGATTATTGAGCAACTACTTCAACTAAATTAGCTTCGTTATTAAAAGCCGACTTTCTAAAAAAAGAAAATCGGTTTTTATTTGTACTGGTCGAAAAAAATTTTTCTACGGCTGGTTTTGACTTTATTTTAGATCCAGCTGAACGATCAACGGCTCCCCTTCTTGCATTGCTTCATCCAACATTAAAGAATAAACATCGGCATCCTCTTTCGTGATACGTAACTGTTGCGCACTCATTTCGCCAGCACCCACTTCTTGAATACGCATCATTTGGTTCTCTGGATCCACGCTAAGTCCTCCATTCTTTGGTTTGGCGAATTAGCGGTAAAAAAACGTATCTGGGGTTTGAAGTTAGGTTTCAAAAAAATATAAGAAAAGCCCCATTTAATGTAGTGACCCCAAAAAGTTAGACTTTTATGGAGTGGAGAAATCCACTCCTTTTTTGTATGATAAGATTAACTGTTAGACAGCTGTTTTTACAGCTTCTCGAAACTGAA
>NZ_JBQASY010000031.1:0-21878 GCF_051909435.1 Enterococcus sp. 125944
GTAGTAAAATCGTTCATAGGGAAGTCCTCTCTTCTGTGAATGTGTTGTGGTAACTCTATTCTACAGAAGGGACTTCCTTTTTTCTATTTACACAAAATATTTTACACTCTCGAAGCAATTAAGCTCTACTGAATGTTTTAAACTGTCATAAAATTTGTAAATGCTAGGTAAATGAAGTGAAAAAATGTTGGTCATAGAATATGGTTTTAAGTGGAATGAATAATACATTGTGTTCTATGGTTGCGCTGGTTGGCAAACAAAGAGAGTAGTTAAAAATGAAGAAAATCAGTAGAATTTTATGGGTAATGGTAACAAGTTGTTTTGTGTTTCTATATACAGAGAAGAGTACTAATGCAAAAGAAGTTTCCATTTCAGAAGCAGACATCAGTGAAAATTATTCTGAACAGTCTGCTGTTGAAATAACTGATGAAAGCTTAGCCAATTTAGCTTTAAACTTTGCAAAAGAATTTAAAGGAACTGAAGATTTGGTTGTTTCTTCTATAATTCCCATTTATGATACAGAAGAAAAAATTATTTCTTATAGTGTAGATTTTATTAAAGAGGGTGTGACACACGGTTACGTTATAATTGATTTAAGAATGGAAGGTACTTATATTGCTCAATTTTCTATAGAACTTGGATCAAAAAGTTTATATGATTTTTAGCAGATAAATCACAAATGAAAGTTGATAATACTGAGGAATCTTATTTAATTGAGACTTTTCCCACTGAATATAATTTAGTTGTAGAAGACAAAGATTCAGTCATCAGTACCAACGGTGAGAACTTTTCACTAAATGAATTTGAAAAGTATGTAGAAGAAGTACAGCCTGTTGCTGAAATGGAAATAGAACACTTTTCTAGATATAATTCTCGTTCTACAAAGTATGACCATGCAAGCGCGGTATTTAGTAATTATCCAAGTAATTTACACTTGACAAGTGCACATTATTTAGCAATGTTTAATGCGCTATCCCAGAGTAGATCTGAAAAAGCCACTGGGAAATACGCTTGTGCAGTACATGCATTAGCAACTATAAGTTCTTCCTATAGATTCTTTAATTCTGGAAATGATTCGGAATTAAAGGTGGCATACAATTCATTGTGGAACTATTCAGGAACTACCGTATCTTCAACCAATAATGGAATCTCTTATGGAGGGACACAACCTGACCAAATTGGACCAGCACTAGTAAAATACGCAAAAGATAAAAGTGTTAGTTTAACATATCAGAGAAAAGTGTCTCCTTCGTTTTCGGATATCCAAACGAAAATTGCACAGAGTTATCCAGTAGCATTTACTTATTTTTACTATAAACCTAACGGAAGTATTGGAGGACATACGGTATTTACCCAAGGGGCATTATCGGGCACTATGAATGGGGCACAAGCAAACTTTATTGTAGTGGCAGATGGTTGGTACGAAAATGCTACTTATTTGAATTACAGTACGATTCCAAAAACTTTACAAAGTTACGAAATTTCAAGTTGGACTGGAAAAAAATTATTTCAATAATAGCAAAAAATTACTATGATCATTTTGCGGAGTCATTTTTAGTAAAGCTACCATTTTTTGAAAACAGTTTTTGTATGAAATGTCTATATTTTCAATGGTCAAAAGAATAAATATAATCTTAATAAATAAGACGTTCCCAAAATCATAATCGGTTTTAGGAATGTCTTATTTATTTTTAGGATAAAAAATCACTCATTTCCACCAGACTATCCATCTTTTTCATCCCCTATGTTGAAACTTTTCCTCAATGCACAATATTCTTCACCCAAAGATCGGATCGAATCAAACGATACCCAATCCCACTCTTGATCAGCTCTGCTAGTTGGCAGAACAAGTAGACTAAGACAATCGAAAGACTGGTGTGAGTGCTTAATACAAAGGCTAGAGGCAAGACGATCACCCAGGTAAAGACACTGTCAAATAAGAAGGTGATCAAGGTTTGCCCACCTGAACGTAAAATAAAATAGCTGGCATGATTAAAGGCGTACATAGGCATACACAGTGCGGCGACTTTGATGAATTGACTCGCCAGATGTTTGACTTCGGGTTCGGTTTGATAAATTTCTGGAAAGAATGGTGCGACTAGGATCATCAAAAGACCAAGTACAAGACAACTCATGACGGAAAAGAAAAGCAGCTTCCGGGCGCTGTCTTTGGCTTCTTCAAATTTAGCGGCTCCAAGAAGTTGCCCTACCATGACCGCAACGGCACCGCCAAGGGCCATATAGACAATATTGAACAAATTGGAGACGGTGGATGAGATGTTCAAGGAAGCAATCACTGATAGTCCTCGAACAGAATAAGCTTGAATAATCATTGTCTGCCCGATCGCCCAAAGGATTTCATTTGCCATCAATGGCGATCCTTTACGCAGAATCTGTTTCACCAAATGCAAAGGGACATGGAATTGATGGTAGACCCGAATGGCAAACGGATTCTCTTCCTCATGGCGATGTACCCAATACATCGTAATAGCACATTCGACGATGCGGGCAATCAATGTGGAGATCGCGGCACCTCGCACCCCTAAAGTGGGGAAGAAAAACAAACCAAAAATCAATAAGAAATTCAATGCTGTGTTCGTGACGACAGCGATACTGCTGGCAAACATCGGCACCATGGTTTTGCCCATTTCTCGTAAAGAACTGGCATAAGCTTGAGAAATAGCAAAAAACGGCAGACTAAACAAAAGAATAACTAGAAATTCTTTGGCAGACGTCAAAGCAAGTGTCAGTTCCCCACTGTCACCGGTACCGTGTAAATATAAGCGAATCAAAAAATCTTGGCAAAAGAACAGCAGCCCCATCGCCAACAAACAAATCAAAAGATTGCCCGCTAACTTGAAACGAAAGGCATCTCGCATCCCTTGATAATCCTTTTTCCCATAAAATTGGGTACCAAAAATACTACCGGCAGAAACAATGCCAAAGATACTTAAGTTAAAAACGAAAATTAGTTGGTTAACGATCGCCACGCCAGACATTTGGGCCGTTCCGATTTGTCCTACCATTAAATTGTCTAATAAACCGACAAAATTAGTGATGGCATTTTGGATCATGATCGGAATGGCGATCGTTAAAACAGTCCTGTAAAAAGCTTTGTTTCCAATAAATTTTTGCATGGTTCCTCCATAAACAATAAAAATTTCGATATGTTCAATTAGTATAGCAAAAAGTGATTCGAGAAAAAAGAAGAGTTCTATGATGAGAGGATTAAGAAAGAAGTTTTTAGCGTATCGTCTCCTCAACGAAAGATGCTGGTTACAGAATGTGGAACATGCAAAGCTTATTCCATTCTACTAGAATAGTTATCTTAGGTAATGATGGTCTGTTCCATTGGAAGGGTCTTTTTTACGTACTTCTAGCCTAGATTTGCTGATATGGATTATAAATTTTATACTCTCTACAAAGCTTGTGAGATCGATTGCTGGGAGTTTACACTAGCTTGGTAATATGTCATATATATTTGACAGAAAAAGAGATAAGTAGTACGCTTGTGTCACATATATATGACTAAATAGGAGAAAAGAATGAATAGAGTCCGAGAATTTCGACAGAAGATGAATTTATCTCAGAATGCTTTAGCTAAAGAGATTGGGGTGGCAAGACAAACGATCAATTTGATTGAAAATAATAAGTATAATCCTTCTCTTGATTTATGTATTAAGCTTGCTAAAGTACTGCAAACGGATTTAAATTCTTTGTTTTGGGAGGTTGAAAGTGATGAAGGCTAAAGAAGGATTGGCAGTAAAAATAATCAAGCGGTTTTATGGTATTTCTGGTGTCTTAGATGAATACAAAAAAAGCCAAGTAGAACATATTGGCAATAATGCGTTTATGCTGATGTTTGGGTATACGCTGGTTGCTAATTTACTGGTAACGGTTTTTGCATCTAAGAAACCAGAGCTGGCGTTATGGATTTTTATTGGCTGTAATATATTCTTTACAGTCTTTATCGTTTGCGGTTATGTTCTGTTTGCCACGGCACGCTTAAAATTGACAGAAAACGAAGTAGAAGCCAAAGAGATGGCAAAAGAAAAGAAGAAGACGATTCTTAAAGGAATTGGACTGGGTATCTACTTTGCAATTGCGATTCACTTATTGAATGGAGTACTTAGTATGATGGTGGATGAAGAAGATTTCCTTCCATACATCGTTTCACCAGCCAGAATCGTTGCTTCCATTGCCGGAGGTTGCTTTTTTGGAGGTATGATGTATCTTGTGTTGCGGTTAAGGTTGAAAAAAATAGAAGAATAGTGAAAAATATTTAACGAACAGTCAATCAGAACCATAGTAAAATATAGCTGGGAGCGGCTGAAATCAAGCGAGTTGCTTTCTTTTTTTATTGTTTGTCTTGAAGGGAAGTAGGAGGGAGGCTATCAACGTGAAAAAGATGGTAGCTAATGAAAAGATCGATTGGTTGTATTCGATTATTTTTTTCTTGTTAGGCTTGTTTCTGTTATTTGTATGTAAGGTATTTGACTTTTATTATGAATGGACCTCTTTCTTAGGGTTTATGGTGGTCATTTCTTCGATCAATGTACCAACGGCTCTCAGAAGAAAAAAACAAATCAGAAAAATCGATGAACTAAGAAAAGAATTGAACTTATCGATTGAAGAAGTAAGAGCGATGGCTGACATTGGAAAGTATGATTTGGTGAATTGGGACTGGAAGAATGCATTTATCTCCCCTAGGAAGTTGTATTTGTTAGAGGACACTTTGGAAAAAATGTATCTAATAAAATTCGGCAAAGAGTTTGAAATGAAGTAGGCGAGTACAAATGGAAGTAGTTTTAATGACAAATGGCATAGCATTAGTGGGTTTTCATTGGTTCTCAAGTGTATTGATCTTGAACTGTTTCTTCTCCTGATTCAATAAATAGCTGTTCAAAGTTAATCAAGATGGATATGTCTAACGGTTTCATTGATGCACAATTACCAGATTAAATAACAATCAATCGAGAAAATGAACACGTTCATATCCTATTTCCTGGCACTTTCCAAAAGTTGGAAAGTGTTTTTTGCTGTTCAATGATGTCATGCGGGGAACCGATTTCTGATACATTGAGGTGAAGGGTATCTGCCAGTTGGATTAATGTCATAAAATAAAAAAAGCAGAAAAAATGGCATCGAGATGTTGTAAAGGGACGACTTAGTGCAATAATTAATGGGTCCACGTTGCGGTTTTGAGGGAGGATAAGCTTGTGAATAAGTTGATGAGTTGTTAAATTACGATCATTTGCACTAAGTTAAGTGCAAACATTTCATATTGTGACTAGTTAAGAAAACGCTTATATTTAGCGGTGTAAGGAGCGAGAACGATGCAGCAGCTTACCAAAAGAGAAAGCCAACTTTTGATTTACTTGTTAGAAATGACAGAACCGGTAACGATCAAACAGTTAGCTGAAAAAGAAAGTGTCAGTGTACGAACGATCAAATATGATCTGGAGGATATCCGTGATTGGTTGATTGAGCGGAATCAAGAACTGCACAGCAAACGGAGTCAGGGAATTTGGCTCAGTGTGAGTGATTCTGATCGAATCAAATTAAAAAGCGAGTTGATGGATGTCAATCGTCTGGAGCTATTTGCCGATCAAAGCTTACGGATCAATCGCCTGTTGATCATGCTTCTTGTTACCAAGGAAGCAATCACGGCGCTAAAGTTAGCCAATGCGCTAGAAGTAAGTAAAGATACGATCATGAATGATTTAGATGAGTTGGAACATCACTTTCTCAAAGAAGGTTTAGTTCTGAATCGCCAAACACGAAAGGGATTTTGGATCACTGGCAATGAACGTTTGGTTCGGTTAACGATCGAGGAGATTCTGCAAAAAGAGTTTACGGACTATGACATCTATAAATTAATGGCGTTGTTGCTAAATGGCAGAGAAACGGAATGTTTCGAAATGTATTCTGCGAAGGAAACGCCGTTGCAGGAGGTCTTTAATCAAGTCATCATTCGGATGCGGCACTTACTGGAATCCGAAAATCTGGAAAAACTAAATTATGCAGAACTACTAAATATTCTGATTCGCGTAACGATCGCCACTGTTCGCTTGCGCAAAGAGGCCACGATTGGACGGTACCAATTGATTCCTGAACACGAAATAGAAAAAAACGATCTTTCGTATCGGGTGATGCAGCAGGTGTTTGATTACTATCAATTGCCATTATTTGAAGATGAATATGACTATATTTATAGTGATACCTTCGATACGATCCATCAGCAAGATGTCATGAAATTGGTAGAGAATATGATTTATAAGGTAAGCAAGAAAATCAATTTTCCGTTTTATCAAGACCCCCAATTATTGACGAATCTCTACGCCCATTTGTCTATGCGTCTCTCAAGAAGGAAAAATTTTGTCAATGAGTACAATCCGTTTAAAGAGGACATCAAACAGAAATATCCTGAATTGTTTGCTGCTATCAATCAAGCAGCCCTCCAAGAAATAAGCGAGAAACTCTTGATCAATGATTCTTTTGTTGCCTACATTGCGTTGCACTTTCTGGTTTCCTACGAAAGAGAAGAAGACTTGCGAAGTGTTCGAGCGGTTTACGTTTGTTCAACGGGTTTAGGCGTGACAAGTTTAATTAAGCAAAAGATCAACGAAGAATTGAACAATATTACTATTGTAGCTTTTGCTTCAGTCTTAAATGCACAAAAGGTGATTGCCGCGAAGGATCCGGATCTGGTCATTAGTATTTTTCCGATCAATGGCATTGATCGGCCTTTCATCAAAGTCCATCCACTGCCGACTGAGCAGGATCTGCAAAACATCCAGCAAATGATCAAAAAAATCCTCGCTTCAACAAGTCAGGATAGGCGGCACCAATTAGTTCTCAATGAAGCACCTATCAATAAGGAAACTCTGGAAGACTTCAGCAAGGAACTGATTTTAAAGGCATATACGATCTATGAACAGTTACTTGTCACATTAGAGTCTGAATTGATCCAAGAGTACCGAGAAGCCTTTTTGCTCCATGTTTTCTTAATGGTCCATCGCATCACATTTGATCAGCAATATTTAGCAGAAGGCAGCCAAGTCGACCAAATCATTTTGAACCGAGAAGCGTTGGTAGGAGAAATTGAAGCAATTTTTGCTGAAAATAATTTAGGCATCAACAAATCAGAAATCAGCGCATTATTTTCATATATAAAAGAAGGAGCGTCAAGCTAGTGAAACTGTCAGCAGAAGCGATAACTATGATCGAGGAAAGTCAAAACCAGGAAAAATTAAAACAAGTGATTGCTTTAGTCGAAGAGCGACTTGCGGAATATGCCATTGAACCTACTGAACTTCAGTGGACGATTCTGATCAATCACTTGAATGAGATGCTGAAACGCTCTCAAAAAGGAGAAAAGATTCCCACTGTTGATCGGGAATTGTTCCGAGAAGTATCCAAAGAAGCCATTGCGATTTCCGACGAGGTCGTTCGAACGATTGGTCATTTAAGTGAAGATGAGATCTATGTTTTATCGATTCATTTTGAAACAGCAAAAAATAATTAATATTTGGGAGGAAACAATCATGATTACAGTAGTTATTGCAGATCGTATGGGAAAAGGACAAAACGTAGCTAAAGGTGTAGAAGCAGCTGGCGGCAAGGCAGTTGTTGTTCCGGGAATGGGCGCAGATATGCGTTTAGGTGATGTCATGCAACAAGAGAATGCCGATATGGGAATTTCTTTTTGCGGGAGCGGTGGGGCTGGAGCCTTAACAGCCGCAAATAAATATGGGTATCCAGAACGTCATGGGATGCGTTCGATTGAAGAAGGGATCACCGCCATCAAAGATGGGAAAACCGTGCTAGGTTTCGGTTTTATGGATCAAGAGGAATTAGGGAAACGGTTGACGGAAGAATTTATCAAAAAGCACGGAAAATAGAAAGAGGGCATACGAGATGAGCGTTCAAAAGACAACTCAGCAAAAAGTCATCGTCTCCGGTAAAGGAGAAACTAAGCAACATGCCTTTGCATCAGCACTCGCAGAGATCCAAAACAAACTAATGGCATCGGCGAAAGTATTATTGCGCATCGAACCAATCAATGTGGAGGTGTTGAAGGCGGTCGAAAACAAATACACAGAACGCTTTCTATTCTTCTTTTTTCCCCGGCAACGAGTGAATTATGAAGTCGAACTTTCTGTCACGGTAACTGTGACAGAAATACGTTTGGCAGACGTACCATTCACTCAACACCTAACAGAAGACCCCAATGGGATTGTTTTACCGTTTGTAACGAAAAAAGTTTGATTTGAATCATAAGGAGGAGGGAATAACGTGGATTTTGTCATTATTTTAACTAAATCGATCATCATCGGGGGCTTACTCGGTTTCTCTGCATCTGTTGGAGCAGCTCGTATGTTTCATGCACCCAGTACGCAAGGATTAGGAGCTTTTAGAACATTAGGGGAGATGAATGCCTGCATGGGGGATGCTGCCTCCCATTTTTCCTTTGGATTAGGTTTTTTCTTTAATGCTTGGGCTTCTTCAGTTGGCGCTGGAGCTTTCACGCAAGATGTGACCCACCGCATCGTGCCTAACTGGGCAGCTGCGGCTCTCTTAGCCAAAAACAAAGATGTCAGCCAGACAATGCATGATCCGAAAAAAATGGGGATCATTGGCGCTGTTATTGGCGCGTTAGTAGTCGCTTTCTTGAATACGACAGCTGCAGCGATTCCAGAGGCGTTACAAGTAACCGCTGTTTCCGTGTTGGTACCGGCAGCGACGATTCTGATCAATACCGTGATGCCAGTGATCTTCTGGTTGGCGGCTTTAGATGCAGGGAAACGAACAGGTTTCTGGGGGACGCTTTTTGGCGGGATTGCGCAACTGATCATGGGCAATGCGGTTCCTGGCGTTGTTCTAGGAATCTTAATCGGTAAAGGCGTCGATGAGAGTGGTTGGAATCGGGTCACGAAGAGTATGATGATTGCGATTGTTTTACTCTTTGTTTTCAGCGGATTTTTCCGTGGATTTGATATGGAAATGATCAAGAGTTTCCAACTTCAAGTACCTCATTGGCTTGATAACTTGCACAACATCTTTAGTGTGAAATAGGAGGGAAATCATGGAGACAGAAGAACAGGTAAAAGCAGTAGAAGCAAAACGGCAAAAGAGTTTTTGGTTTGCAGACTGGTCTTTCCCATTGATCGTAGGAATCATGTCAGCGGCTGTATTCTCAGGAACCCATATGTATGTCGTGTATGGCGTCGGTGCATTCAATGAAGTTTCGATCGTTGCGATGCTAAAAGCCGGCTTGGATGGCGGTTCCTATGGGGCTGCGGCAGCTTTTGGGGCGAGTTTCTTATTTGCTCGGATCTTAGAAGGCTCTTTGGTAGGGATCTTGGACTTAGGCGGTTCGATTTTGACTGGGATCGGGATTGGCGTTCCAGCCATTCTCCTAAGCATGAAGATAACAGCACCAATCGATAATTTTGCCCTCTCGTTATTGACTGGGTTGGTCTTGGGTCTGATCGTTGGCGGCATTATCGTGTTGATCCGCAAATTCACCATCAATCAGTCAAATTCAACTTTTGGTGCGGATGTCATGATGGGCGCCGGCAATTCCTCCGGCCGATTTTTGGGCCCATTGATCATTTTGAGTGCTTGTGCGGCCTCTATTCCCATTGGTATTGGGGCGACATTAGGCGCGTTGGCTTTTTATGCTTGGAAAAAACCAATTGCCGGTGGTGCTATTCTAGGCGCAATGATCTTAGGTGCGATCTTCCCAGCGGTAATTCAATAGAAAGAAGGCAATGAAATGTTTGATACTTTAATCAAAAATGGCAAATTAATCGACGGCAGGAAAGTGGAAGTTGCGTTGGAAAAAGGCGTAATCAAAGCAGTTGCTGCCGAAATCAATGAGCCAGCACGAGAAGTGATTGATCTATCCGGCAATTCCTATCTCTCTGCCGGTTGGATCGATGACCACGTTCACTGTTATGAAAAGATGAATCTTTATTATGATTATCCGGATCAAATAGGGGTCCAAAAGGGAGTAACAACGGTTATTGATGCAGGGACTACGGGCGCAGAAAATATTCGCGATTTTTATCAACTGACGAAATCGGTCAAAACCAATGTGTACGCACTAATGAACATTTCTAAATGGGGGATCGTGGAACAAGATGAACTTGCTGACCTGACAAAAATCCAAGAAGATCTAGTCAGAGCTGCATTAGCAGAGCTTCCGGAATTTATTGTAGGGATCAAGGCAAGAATGAGCAAAACAGTTGTCGGCGAGAATGGCATCACGCCACTAGAGTTAGCCAAAAAAATCCAATCAGAAAACAATGACTTGCCATTGATGGTTCATATTGGTTCGGCGCCTCCTGAATTAGAAGAAGTATTGACAAGAATGGAAAAAGGCGACGTATTGACCCATTGTTTTAATGGAAAACCGAACGGCATTTTAGACCAAGCCACGGATCAAATCAAAGACTTTGTTTGGGATGCGTATAAAAAAGGCGTTGTCTTTGATATCGGTCATGGAACAGACAGCTTTAATTTCCACGTTGCTGAAACTGCCTTAAAAGCAGGTCTCAAAGCCAACTCGATCAGTACAGATATTTATATCCGCAATCGTACGAATGGTCCAGTCTTTGATCTGGCTACTACGCTGGAAAAAATGAGAGTAGTAGGCTACTCGTGGGAAGAGATTATTGAGAAAGTCACCTCAGTTCCTGCCAAAAACTTCCACTTGGCGAAGAAAGGTCAATTGACTGTTGGTTTTGATGCCGATTTGACGATCTTTGAGATTGTCGAAAATGAAAAAGAACTGAAAGATTCCAATGGGGTTACACGGATAGCGAAAGAACAAATTGTTCCAGTCCAAACAATTATTGGAGGCGTCATTTATGACAATTAGCTATGAAAAGTTTGCTTTAAAGGAAGTCATCAATGCCTCGGGAAAAATGACGATACTCGGTGTCTCGAAAGTATCTGAAAATGTGCTAGCCGCACAACGATTTGGCGGTGAACATTTTTTTGAAATGAGTGATCTGACTGTGAAAACTGGCGCCTACCTTTCTCAGTTATTGAAGGTGGAAGATGCGCAGATTGTTTCTTCTGCTTCAGCAGGGATTGCCCAATCTGTCGCGGCTTTGATTGGTCAAGGCGACCTGTACCATGTTTATCATCCCTACACGGAAAAAATCACGAGACGGGAGATCGTCGTACCTAAGGGTCACAATGTAGACTACGGCACACCGGTTGAAGTAATGGTTGCTCAAGGGGGTGGACAAGTCGTCGAAGCGGGATATGCAAATATGTGTACACCGGAGCATGTCGCTAGGATGATCACGGAAGAAACAGCCGCACTTCTATATATTAAAAGCCATCATACCGTGCAGAAAAGTATGCTAACGGTGTCGGAGATGGTAGAAGTTGCCAAAGCCCATCACTTGCCATTGATCGTTGACGCAGCCGCGGAAGAAGACTTGTTCAAATACAGCGAAATGGGTGCCGACCTTGTTATCTATTCTGGCGCCAAAGCAATCGAAGGTCCGAGTGCCGGTCTGGTCATAGGGAAAAAGGAATACATTCAATGGATTCGTCTACAGTCTAAAGGGATCGGTCGGGCAATGAAAATCGGCAAAGACAATATTTTAGGCTTTACACAAGCAGTAGAAGATTACCTGCAAAATGGCAGTGAATCCGGTGAGTCCATGAAACAACGATTGGCACCTTTCGTGGCAGCGATCAATCAACTTCCTGATTTATCAGCGAAAATCGTTCAAGATGGCGCCGGGAGAGATATTTATCGTGCAAGTGTCACGGTTGCTGGCAAGAAATCTGCGAAAGAAGTCATTGAAGAACTAAAGGCACAAAACCCAGCAGTCTACACACGGGAATATCAAGCAAATAACGGAATTATTGAGTTTGATATTCGCTCGGTCAACCAAAACGAAATGGAAAAAATCATCAAACGCTTAAAAGAAATCATGTAGGAGGCTTTTAAATTGTCAGTTATTCCAAATTATTATAAAGATCGCGTATGTTTAAATGTATTGGCTCATTCAGTTGAAAATGCGAAGGCTTGTTATGAAGCAGCAGCAGGACATGTCGTACTAGGTGTGTTATCCAAAAACTATACTAGCGATGAAGCAGCGATCGAAGACATGAAAAAATATCAAGCGGCAACGGATAATGCATTGTCCGTTGGGTTGGGCGCCGGAGATCCCAACCAAAGTCAGATGGTTTCCCGTCTATCTGGTACTTTACAACCGCAACATGTCAACCAAGTATTCACTGGTGTAGGAACTTCCCGTGCTTTATTGGGACAAAACGATACAGTCATCAATGGATTGGTTTCACCAACAGGCAAGGTAGGGTACGTCAATATTGCCACTGGACCTTTAAGTTCACAGGCACCGGCGGCAGAGGTTCCCATCGAGACCGCCATTAAAATGCTGCAAGACATGGGTGGAAGCTCCATTAAATACTTCCCAATGAAAGGGTTAGCGCACAAAGAAGAATTCAAAGCAGTTGCGGAAGCTTGCGCCAAATATGATTTTTATTTAGAACCAACCGGAGGAATTGATCTGGAAAACTTCGAAGAAATTCTGCAAATCGCCATTGATGCAGGCGTTAAAAAAGTGATTCCGCATATTTACAGTTCGATTATTGACAAAGAAACTGGCGATACGCGACCAGAAGATGTGAAAACATTATTCGACATGGTCAAGAAAATCGTCAAATAAGTGAAGCATAAAGACTGTTTACTAGATGGGGAATCAGTCATTGGTAAGACACTCAGAGATGGGTGTCTTTTTTGCGTCAAGATTGCTACAAAAACAACTAAGAGACAAGTTTTCTATGTCCGCTTTGATTGCTCTTTGTAACCTAACCACTGGTTAATTTTTTTTAGAAAATAGAATCATTTAATCAATTGTTGCGTGTTCCGATTCTTGTTATGATCAAAGCAGTTACCACTATCAACCGAAAAGGAGACCACAGCGATGGAGATGAGGGAAGTGATTCGCCAGTACCGGAAGAAGAAAGGATTGACACAAGAAGAGTTAGCCAAGCGCCTTGGTGTGACAGCGCCAGCAGTAAATAAGTGGGAAAAGGGGCATTCACATCCAGATATCTTGTTGCTAGCGCCAATTGCACGCTTACTAGACATTAGTCTTGATACGTTATTCTCATTTGAAAAAGAACTCACGGTAACCGAAATCAATCAGATCATTCGTGAACTGGATCATAAGCTCAAAAAACAACCTTTTGAAGATGTATTTCGCTGGGCCAAAGAAATTTTGGATACCTACCCAAATTGTGAACAATTGATTGGCCAAGTAGCACTGCTTTTAGATGTACAGCTATTGGAACAAGCTGTTCCCGCTAAAGAAACATACCAGAAGCACATTCATCGTTGGTACGAACGGGCGTTAGAAAGTCGGGATGAAGATACCAGAAATCGAGCAGCCGATTCTTTGTTTGGATTTTACGTACGAAAAGAAGCGTACGAGAAAGCAGAAAGCTACCTCCATTATTTTTCCAATCAGAACCCAGAGAAAAAAAGCAAACAAGCCTATCTTTACAGTAAGACCGGACGAGTAGCAGAAGCCTACCAAGCATATGAGGAGCTGCTGTTTTCTGGTTATCAAAGGATGAGTATGGTATTCCAACAATTATATCTTTTGGCGATGAAGGATGAGAATAATGCAAAGGCACATCTGCTAATAAAGAAACAGTCAGAATTGGCAAAATTATTTGAAATGGGGGAATATCACGAGGTATCCAGTGATCTTGACTTAGCCATCGCAGAAAAAGACGCGGAGAGAACGGTTGAAACAATGGAGAAAATCATCGCCAGTGTTGCTAAAATCAATGATTTCACCCACTCAACGTTGTATGAACACATGACATTTAAGGAAATCGACAGCAACTTCGTTAACGGACTTTACGAGAATTTATTCCGCATGTTTAGTGATGAAGAAACCTTTTCTTGGTTGAAGACGAATGAACGATGGCAAGTGTTGGTAGGGGATAGAAGATAGAGGAAGAGTGTTTTTTCCAGTAATAAAAATCCATACAAGAACTGCTCCAATTAGTCATAATAGACATGCAAGTTCTTCCAATAAGTAAAGTAAAAACAAGATAAAATGAGCAAGTAAGTGTTAGTTAATTTGTCGGCAATGTAGTTGATTAATCATTCAGGAAATCTTCTTGCTATTTTTACAGATCATTGAAACGCTTCATTATCTCTTGCTGTTTGGTAGGGTGTACCGGTCATTATCCAATGCTTAAGAGACAAAAAAACGTTAAGTTTTGTAGCTGAAATCTATAATTGTCAACCTTGCTAATCACCCTAATAAAAACATTTTTTCAGATAATTTTGAGATAGGAATAAAAAGCAGCTCATCAGTAGGTGAGCTGCTTTTTGTGTTGTTTTCTTAGGCATCTGTTTCTTCCGACAGCTGGATCAGTAAGTCTTTGATCACGTCATAAACTACGGCTGTTTCTGGGTAGGGGCTTTGGACGTTCTGGATAATAAACAGGTCTCGGTAGCGATACTCTGGGGCTAGTTCTTGCCAATTCAATGTGTCTGTGAGGGCAAGTTTGGAAATGATCGACTTGCCGATGTTATTCTCCAGTAGTGCTAGAATCATTTCGCTATTGTTGGCTTTAATGATCTGCGGGTTCAAATGATTCGAGTAAAGATACGTTTCATTGATATAGTACATTCCGGAATCATTCTCTCTGAGGATCCAGAAATCGGAATCAATATCTCCTGCTAGAACAAGTTCGTCTTTATAGACGAACTCTTTTTGGATCAAAGGAGAGACGATGGCTTTTTCGATCAGTCCGATATGGGCTTTGTTGGCTTCCACGGCATCAATGACTTCCTGAGAATTCATGATTTTGATTTCGAAAGCAATGAATGGAAAGTGTTCGATCAGCTGGCCCATGATCGTTGGGAGTAGGTGAACACCAGTTGTATTGGAGCAAGCCAATACGCAGTCCGTCTTGAAATTTTTGGCATTTTTAGCTTGTGCAAAGACACTAGCTAACGAATTTAACGAATCCACCACTTTAGGGTACAAGAATTCTGCTTGTTTCGTGGGTAGAATCAATTGTTTTCCTTTGCGTTCAAAGAGTTTGAACCCTAACTCGGTCTCCAATTTTTGAATTTGGACGGAGATGGTTGGCTGGGTCTTAAACATTTGTTTGGCGGCAACACTAAAATTCCTAGTTTCATAAACGACAACGAATGTTTTTAATAGTTCAAACAAAAGAATCCCACCTTTTTCTATTAATATAATTTATAACGGATATATAAAATCGTTATTTTACAAATAGTTAATTCGTGGTTATATTATAGATGACTACAAAAGATAACACAAGTACGATAGAAATTTTTAATCGTTCAGAAAGGATGGATCAATGAATCAAGCACTAAAAAATTTTTTGAATGCAATTCCGATACCTATTTGTGGGTTGATTTTAGGAACGGTTTCGTTAGGAAATTTATTGTTTGCCGAAGGGTTCGAAGCAATCGGCAATATCTTTTGTTTGATTGGTATTTTGATTATGGGATTGTTCCTTCTTAAGCTGTTTTTCACATTTAAACACACATTAGCGGATTTGAAAAATCCGATCATCGCTTCTGTTGCACCTACTTTTACCATGTCTTTGATGGTGATCTCGGTAGTGTTGGAGCGAGTATTTCCTAATTTACTGATGAATGACTTGCTATGGCTGACATCAATCGGGTTGCATTTGGGTCTCATGACTTATTTTGTTGTCGTTCATATTTTACCTGTCGACATTACGTTGGAATATGTGTATCCAAGCTGGTTTATTACTTTTGTCGGCATTGGAGTGATTCCAAATACATCAGCAGTCTTTATCAAAGAACTGGGGGAAATCGTTGTATGGATTGCACTGGTTCTATATTTTGCTCTACTACCAGTGATTCTAAAACGAATTATGTTCCAAAAGATGACAGAAGCTTCAGCAGTACCTTTGATCACAATTTTGACCGCCCCAGGGTCCCTTTGTTTAGCTGGCTATCTGTCAGTCTTTAAAGAAGGATCGGCTTTATTTGTAGCTTTGATGCTGGTATTGTCCCAAGCAATTTATTTCTGCGTGGTATTTTACATGAAAAAAATGCTGGAAGTTGGCTTTTATCCAAGTTATGCAGCCTTCACATTCCCATTAGTCATTTCAGCAACAGCAATGTTCAAGTCTTCTCAATTCTTTATGGATCGCCCAATTTTATTTGGAGTGACTGAGTTATTGAGTATAGTTGAAACAGTATTAGCTATCGCAATGGTTTGCTATGTATTGCTGAAATACTTCGTTCATTTGTATAGTCAGACAAAGAGTTTGATCGCAGATCATGAATGTTAAGGTATTAATGGACGTGTTTTTGTAAGTTCGAGTAAGAAAATTGTTGTTATTGCGGGATAAATGAAAGTCATATTGTTTCTAAATAATAGAAAAGGATGTGGGTTCATATGAGAAATACAAGTAGAAAAGTAGTTGTCGTTGGAACTGGATTTGTAGGAACAAGTATTGCTTACTCAATGATCAACCAAGGGCTGATCAATGAATTGGTTTTGATCGATGTGGATCGTGAAAAGGCGGAAGGAGAAGCCCTTGATTTATTGGATGGGATGTCATGGGCCCAGGAAAACATCAAAGTTTGGGCTGGAGACTATACTGATTGTCAGGATGCAGATATCGTGGTAATCACAGCCGGTGTCAATCAAAAACCAGGACAAACACGGTTGGAACTAATCGATGTCAACGCGGGGATCATGACTAGTGTTGTAAGAGAAGTGATGGGGTCAGGTTTTGATGGGATTTTAGTCATTGCTTCTAACCCTGTGGATGTATTGACACACGTTGCTTGGCAAGCATCGGGTCTGCCAAGCAACCGCGTCGTTGGAACTGGGACAACGCTAGATACCACCAGATTCCGTAAAGAATTGGCGCAAAAATTAGAGATTGACCCAAGAAGTATCCATGGCTACATTATTGGCGAGCATGGGGACTCTGAAGTAGCAGTCTGGTCACATACGACAGTAGGGGGAAAACCGTTGCTAGAGTTTATCGTCAAAAACCATCGATTGACTGTCGAAGATTTGACAACCATTTCTGATCGGGTGAAAAATAGCGCTTATGAGATTATCAATCGTAAAAAAGCCACCTTCTATGGTATCGGTATGAGTGTTGCCAGAATCGTTCGAGCAATCTTGAACAATGAGCAAGCAGTATTGCCTGTCTCTGCCTATCTCGATGGGGAATACGGCGAAAAGGATCTATTTACAGGTGTCCCTTCGGTGGTTGACCAAGGAGGGGTGCGGGAAATCATTGAGCTGAATATCGACCCAGCCGAGAAGCAAAAATTTGCCCAATCCTGCAGCCAACTTAGAGAAGTGATCCAATCACTGGACAAAACGACTCATTGAGAAAGGAGAGATTCTATCACTATCGGCGATCATCCGCCAAAGTAATTGGTCAGTCGTTTCTCTCTCATAACAAATGACTATTTCCAAAAGGTAGTAGAATGGCGCAACGATTGTTCAGCCGATAAGACCACGATTAGTTGAAAATGAATTCCTTAGTTAATTGATAAGCCGTAATAGAAAAAGAGCAGCGCGAATCAACTCGAGCTGCTCTTTTTTGCTTACTTTGTTGGTAGAAAGATTCTTGGTTTATTCGTGGTATTTATCCAATAGTAGTGTACTGCTGCTTTTCTTGTTTGGCATGATAGGCTTCTACAGCAAGAATGGCTTGCTGGAACATCTCGCGAGTGATGGGATAGGGTACATGAACAATGTCGTTGGTGGTCATGGCTTTATCTAAGATGGCTTCCAAGTCCGATTGGGCATTGAGGTGCATGTCAGCCAAACAGACGGGCAGCTTGTTTTCTTTCATAAAAGCATAGACTCGTTGAAAGAGTTCGGTTTGCTGATCCATCATCAACAATGCTAGAACGCCGTAGCTGACAGAAGCCCCATGCAGATAATTCTCCATTTTTTCCAGAACAGTCGTACCATAATAGAACGAATGGGCCATGGCAGAATTGTAGTCATTGATGACTAAGACAGATACTAACCCGGTGGTCACGATGATATCTGAGACGACTTGTTGGATGGCATCCGAGGGGCGATTGGCGGCACTGTCTTTCAACGCTTGCGTGCCGTAGGTCAATAAGCGCTCCGTGCACATTTTGCTGATCTGAATGCCTAATGCATCGGTATGATCCAATTGATCCCCTCTAGAAGAAAAAGTGGCTTCGATTTCTTTCGATAAGGCGTCACCGATGCCGGCCCACAGGTAACTATCCGGCGCTGCGGCGATAATGGCTGTATCAATAAAGGCATGGACCGGCGGTTTTGAAGGAAAGAACAAGCCATGCATTTCGCCTGCTTCGGTGTAGATCACACATACGGCTGTAACGGGAGAACAATTTGAGCCAATCGTCGGAAATGTGAAGACGGGCTTGGCTAATTTCTCACCCACGACTTTGACGGTATCACACACACGCCCGCCACCGACGGCAAATAAGATCTCCGCTGCTTGGACACTTTCTTCCTGCAGTAAGCGTGAAACATTTTCATAGGTAGAATTTCCACCATACCATAGGCTGTCAATGACGAATACGTCTTGTGTCAAGGCAGACTTGATTTTGTGCTCTGCTTTCGCTAGTGCTGTTTTTCCACCAATCAGAACAGCTTTTGTCCCATAACTTTTAACGATATCATTTACTTTTTCGTAAGCGTCTGTTCCGATCGTATAATTTGGCAAAAAGATACTTTGACTCATATTGTTTTCCTTCTTTCTTTGCGACGATATTCGCTAATATTGGTCCTGTGATTTGATGAATGATCATGCCAACAGCAGCTGGAGTAACGGCAGCAGCGATCGTGGCGAAATGGGCATTCGCTAAGGAGATGGCTAATCCGGTATTTTTCATTCCTAATTGAAACATGATCGACTTGGCCTGTTGGTCACTGACACCTAGTAGGCGGCTAATCCCGTAGCCTGCACCGTAACCGATAAGATTATGCAACAAGACAAGGAAGATGACGATTATTCCAGACTGAACGATCACTGCCCCATTTTTCGCCACGGTTCCTGCAACGATCAAAAGGATGCTGACGGAAGAGACTAAAACAAAAGCCTGCATCCACGCATCGATATAGTTGACAATAAGCTTGTGGACGATGATCCCTAAAAGAATCGGCAGTAGTACCATCTGCAAAACCGACAAAAGCATGGCGAAAAATGAGATTTCTGTATACTGTCCAGCTAAAAAATAGACAAGAAAAGGGGTCACCACCGTTGCCATTAGCGTGGAGACAGTGGTCAAAGAGACCGTCAATGCGACATCTCCCTTGCCGATGAAGGTCATCACGTTGCTGGCGGTTCCTCCTGAAACAGAACCCAGCAAGACAAAACCGATGATCAGTCCGGAGGATAATCCGAAAAGCTGTGCCAAGCCATAAGCAACAAGCGGGCTGATGGTAAATTGGATCAATAAACCTAAAATAAAAGCTTTTGGCTGAATCACCACCATTTTAAAAGCAGTGACATTTAACGTCATTCCCATACAAAACATGATGATGCTTAGTAACGTTGTTGTGCGCGTAGGTATCCACAAAAATGGTTGGGGAAACAGGTAGGAGATCAGCATCAAAAGGACCATGAGATAAATCAGGTATTTATTCACAAATTTGGCAATCGAATTTATTGTATTCATTAAGACTTTCCTTCCATCTTGACGTAAAGGGACTAGCAATCCTATCACCGTTTCCAACACCTGAGATGCTGCGGATCAGAGGAATCAATAGAAAATCAACACAGCTACAGCAAAAGTTTTCAACAAGCAAAGCTTTAAAAAGGGTATAAAAAAACATTCCACCCAAGAAGATTCTCTGTTCTTCTGGTGCAATGTGAATAGGGACTCTTTGAATAAAATACTCAAACAGTCCCGACTATAATAATAAAATAATTGCCTCTCTTCTACTAACAGTCATCCAATCACTTCCTTTGTCTAAATTTTCAGAATATTTAAATTGTTTTATCTAGTGTACAAAATAGTTTGAAATCTGTCAAAGGAAAAATAAGATTTTTGCTAATAAAGGAAATTAGAGACGGGATGAGAGAAAAAAGCTCAGAAGCGCAGACATCTTCTAAGCCTTTTTTCAGTGAAAGTAAAACTTTTCTAGGGTTTCAGTCTGCTTGAGAGGTTCAGATAAATCGAGAAAATAAGGCCTTTGCCAGTTTTGTGTTCGGGCTGCGGTAGGATTTAAGTCCTGCACTCATGGTGGATACACGCGAAAAGCCATTTTCCCTGCGGTTGTTTCTGTTTTGATGATGCCGTTGGCGACAAGAACAGAAGATGGGAAGACAAATTGGCCTTTTTGCTTGCCATCAAGGACAGTAATCATTCATTTGTCTGGATAGCCGCTTAATGAATAAGCTTGATTCTTTTCATGAGGGTGCTCCCACAATGCGATGAAATAGCCCTTTTTCTTTGGTGTTTTCTTCGCCAGACGGCTACGAAAAGTCGTGTTTCCAACAGCGAAAGTCATGCCTTCATACACGCTGTTTTGTCTCTCCCTTTGAATCTTAGTGGGGCCAACTATATGGTGCATCTTCAATAATGCAGTCATCAATTTCTCTGATTGCCGCATTTTAGGCCATCACCAATCGTTTCCATTTTCTGATTTTTGTTCGGAAATTAGTGAATGGTGCTACTGAATTAATGTGGATCCATTTATACAGGGGCCATTGCGCTTTAGTTGTGGCCCACTTTCTCTGTCCAGGTTCAAACAGTTCGGTATCTGATAATGTGCTGATCCATTGGCATAGTTCCTCCACCAGTTGGGTCAACTGTTGTTGCTGTTCTTTTAGGGAAAGCTGTCCATAGCGCTGATAGAATTGCTCATAAAGCGCACCTAACTGATTCCACTTATAGCCGGCTGCTGGTGTTTGCACAGCAACGCCGTTTTTTTCTTGGGCTTCCCAGTCTAATAGAAGATGGAGCCACCCTAGTTGATAAGACAAATTTTCAGAGGGACTTTTATCTACCTTATCATGGTGCTGGTGTCTCCATTCTTCTGGAATCTCCTCAAATTCGGTGATGTATTTTTGAAACGTATCCTGAATGGTTTGGATCAATTCTGCTTTTGTTTGATACTGACGCATCGATTCTCCTCCTACTCATCAGAAAGTGTTTTTTCTTTGGTGATTTGAATGACCAGACCAAACGGATCTTGCAAGATGGCATAGAAGTCCGCAAATTCATTTTGAATAGGAGACTGATAGATCTTGCTCAATTGGTGTTGGCTCAATTTCTCGTAAATGGTTTGTGCTTCTTTGATCGTATCCGTAATGACACTCAATGACAAGGTATTTCCTTGTTGGCAAGGGATTCTAGGATCAATTGTTTGATCTGTCAGTTGCAGTTGTGTCTGGCCTATTTGCAGTACCGCGTGGGAAAGCCAATGCTCGGTGCCAGTTTCAATCACAGTATCGGGAGCCAATTGGGTTTTAAACTCTTGAAACGTCATTTTAAATAATAGTTTTCCATCAAAAATATCCTGATAGAAAGCCAGTGCTTCTGTTCCTTTTCCTTCTAAGGTCAAAAAAAGTGCTACATCGATGGATGCCATAATCAATTCTCCTTTTCTCTATGATAAACTAACTGTAACAGTTAATGGTTTCATTTCATGACACCTTTGGAGGAGAATATGAAAAAAACAGAAAGAATCCAACAAGAAATGTGGTTCTGTTGCAAAGTTTTAAATAAAGAATAAAATCCCTTACGGTATCTATGATTTAAGCTGGGATTCCCAATAATACCTTGATTTCAGTACAGACCGAAAACCCGAAGA
>NZ_JBQASY010000032.1:0-21644 GCF_051909435.1 Enterococcus sp. 125944
CATCCTGCTGAAATTGCTTTCCTTTAAAATGATTCATCGTCATTCCTCCTGCTATCTTTTTCTATTATTCTACCTTATTTGATAGTAGATTTAAAACTTTGCAACAGAACCAGCTAAAGTATATAACATGTATAGTTATATACAAATATTTAGCTTCGGTTGGTATAAACTTAATAAGTGACTTTTTGAGCCAAAAGTAAGGAATTACAAAAAGAGAAAGAAGAGAAGGAAGAATGAAAAAGGTATTATTTGCGGTTAGTTTAGTTGTTAATATAGCACTAGCAGGAGGATTATTTTATACCATTACAGAAATGAATAAGCTTGATGACCAACGGGAAAGCTTAGCAATCAGTAACGAACAATACAAAAGGAAGCTAGATGAAGCTAGCAGCACCAACGTGGACACTCAAGAAGCCGTAGAATCCTCTACAATTGTTTATAGCAATGAATCCAGTGAAACCCTAACAAATTCGGAAAGAAGCACAGCTCCAGCTACAGAAACTGTTTCTCAAAAAGCTACTATAATGGAATGGCAACAGTTTTTTTGACAAATTTTATAAGGTGCAGAACTTCTTTCCGTATGCTATTCCGATTGTCCTTGACAATGAGCCTCCTCGGATGTGACGATCTTCGGCAGGAGCTAACAGTTAAAGTTAGACTGCCTCGCTAGCGTTAGCACATCCGAGCTCATTATCAAGGATTCGCTGCGCCAATCTCTGGTTACGGTAACCAACCGGTGTCTCGTAGCCAAGTGTACCGTGCAACCGAAGGTGGTTCCACCAATTGACATAGTCAAATAACTCCAAATCCAATTGTTGTAAGGTTTCAAATGTGTATTGATAGACAAATTCTACTTTCAACGACTTATAAGTTGATTCAGCTACGGCATTATCAAAAGGACAGCCTTTATGACTTAATGATCGATTGATGTCAAAAGTTGTTAATAATTCATCAATAGCTTGGTTATCAAACTCTTTTCCACGATCAGTATGAAAAATCTCAACCTCTGTCAGAGGTTGTTTGATACGGCTAAATGCTTTTTTTACTAGAACGGCATCTTTATGTTCTCCACAAGAATAGCCGAGAATTTCTCGATTGAACAGATCCAAAATGAAACAGACATAATTCCATTTTTTCCCGACTCGTACATAAGTCAAGTCTGTTACGATCGCTTCTAATGGGTTGTCTCTTAAGAATTTACGATTCAATACGTTTGTCGTTTTGGCTTCATTGCAAGTAGAATGATGTACTTTAAAATAAGCAACAGTATAGCTCGATTTTAATCCTCTATTTTTCATGATTGTACTAATTTTTCGTCGGCTGATCTGAATGCCTCGTTTTGATAAGGCTTTTTTTATTTTTCTTGAGCCGTAGGCCTTTCGGCTGCGGATAAATTCTTCAGCGACTACTTCTTCAAGTTCTGATTCATCTTTCTTTGGTTTTGATTGATAATAATAGGACTGACGTGATAGACCTAATATTCTGCACATCGCTGATATAGGGTAAAGATGCTTATTCGCATCGATTACTTGTCTCTTCGTCCGAATATCAGCGCTGCTTGCTTTAAAATATCATTTTCCATTTCTAATTGCTGGTTTCTTTTACGTAGTTCTAACAATTCTTTTTGTTCAGGCGTAAGATTATCTTTTTCTTTGAATGAACCACTCGTTTTAGATTGCTTTACCCATTTGTCAAATGCTGAAGCCGTTAGTTCATATTCTCGAATGATTTCTACACGTGGCTTTCCAGCTAAGTAAAGATTGACGATTTGTTGCTTGAATTCTTGTGAAAAAGTTCTTCGTGTTCTCTTAGACATAAAAATTCCTCCTGGTATGTTTTCTTCTAGTCTACACACCTTAATTTTTCTGTCTAGTTAATTGTAGCCTATCCAATAACAATAGGAAGTAAAGTATTCACGTTTATAGTAAATGGCTTGACAATAGAACACGATTCTAGCAGAACAGGAAAAATGACCGAGCTTTCTCATGAGTTTCCAGTGATTGTTACTACTCCTAGTGCTACCCTTAACGGTATATTGGTGCAAGACAACAATGATAATAATTGCTATATAATGGTAGACGGTCAAACTCTATACAGAGGAACATACCAATAAATTTTGAGTCTTAATATGACTGATATTTATAAAAAATTCCTGATATTAGAACAAGAATACGCTGTCTTCAAATGTATAATATTACAATAGCACGATATAGCAATATTGTTATATCGTGTTTCATAATAATTAAGAGCTTTAAAATTAGTATTTATTAGATACTTAAAAGCTATTTTAGTATTGATAAATTGTTACCAGCAACAAAAAAGAAGTTACTTAGTGCTAACTTTTGAGCAACTGCTAGAGGAGGTAGGATATGGCTAATTATCCTGTAATTTTTATTGTATTTTCTAGAAATGTAATTATTCTCTTAAACATTCCAGCATATCCAAGTATATAGAAAATTTACGTTTTCTATATACTTGGATTTGAATTATAGCTATTTGTAATTTACTTCAATTATTTCGCTATAGCAGCTAATAACACTATAAAGACACACACAGTAACTCCTTAAATGGGCTGCGTATGTGTCTTTATAGTGTTGATCACTTCATATTTTAGTTGATCGAAATCCTTATCATACGTAGCAATATATACCGCTAAATTTACAGCATCTTTTTGATCAATAGCTAAAAGCTGTCCATTGATTTTCAAAAAGACAAAAGTAGCTAAGAAAGCAGTACGTTTATTTGCATTGTGAAAAGGATGTTTCTTTATCAATTGTATAAGTAGGATAGCTGCTTTTTCATAAATCGAAGGATAAACCTCTTCACCAAAAGCTGAGGCTCGAAGTTGCCCTACACACATTTCTAAAGCATTCGCATCCTTTACACCAAGGGGTTCATTAGGAGAGTATTTTTTTATTTGGATTACATTCATTTTTATAATATCTTTGGCTTCTAGGTAATGAATACTCATTTATCGACAAGCTCTCTAAAAGTAGTATCATATTCAGTTAATGCTTGAGATATTGCTACATCAATTTCATCAGATAAGGCTTGTTTTTTTGTAATTGCCGCTCGAAGTTTTTCTTCATCTAAAAAAACCGTATCTCCGGGATTTAACCCATTTTCTTTAAGAAACTCCTTTGAAATAGTTAATACTACTGAGTTCCCCACTTCCCTAAATTTTCTTTCTTTAATTGCCATAGTCTTCTCCCTCCTTTTTCTTTGTATATACAGTATATACGCTTGTTGATTTTAAATCAAGCATAGTCCCTCTCATGTCTAACTCTATAGAAAGATTGTTCTTTCTATATAATTAATTAAGAAAATTCAAAAAATTTAGATTGCTCCCTTCTATTTCCTTCCCTATTTATGTATACCATTTATTTTAAATTATTAAACGTATACCTATTTATATGCTTTTTTTGAAACAAATTAATAAATTTTAGAGCATACCAATTGACAAAACATTCTATAATTGGTATAGTCCAATTATAGAGATACTCTTCTCCCCTACTTATTGAAAGGATGAATGACATGAAAAATACAGAAATATATCAAAAAATAGATACAATCATACTTCATATGCCCGATTATATAAAAGATTTTGTTCAAGATCGTGAGGATAAAGATCAATCACCTCGAACCACTTTAGAATATCTAAAAAATTATAAGCTCTTTTATGAATGGCTTCTGAGTGAGTCTATAGTTCCTGATACTTCTATCACCTCGATAAGACAGTTAACTGCCTATGACCTAAACTTGTACAAATCTCATTTGAAACGTCGCACAAAAGAAAATGTAAAAAAAGAGACAACAAAAACTAAGCTCAAAGATAATAATAACTTAGGTCTATCTACTTCTACTATCAATAGAAATATCACGGCATTAAAGGTTCTATTTAAATATCTTTCGAAAAGTTCCAATAATCCTCTAGGAAAACCATACTTAGACAATAATCCTATGGATCAAGTAGCAACCATCACAGATAAAACTACGTTAGCTGCACGTGCCAATGCCATTGAGAAAAAATTATTTCTAGATAAGGATACACAAAATTATCTAGATTATATTGCCAATGAATATAAAAATACTTTGAGTAAACGAGCTTTGATCTATTATCAACGAGATGTAGAAAGAGACCTGGCGATCAATGCACTGATTTTAGGATCTGGATTGAGACTCTCCGAGGTTATAAATATTAATTTAGATGACCTATCTTTAGATAAGAATAATGTGGTAGTAACTAGAAAAGGAAATAAAAGAGATGCTGTCAATATAGCAGCATTCGCAATGGAATATTTAGCTAATTATCTAGCTATTCGGAAAGAACGATATAAAGTAACAGAAAACGAAAAAGCTTTATTTCTAGCAATTTACCAAGGAGAAGCCAAGCGTATATCCGGTATTGCAATCGAACGGATGGTAGCAAAATATTCAAAAGGCTTTAGAATTCAAGTCAGCCCTCACAAACTGCGTCATACATTAGCTACTAGACTCTACCAACAGACAAATTCATTGGTATTAACTGCCCAACAATTTGGACATTCAAGTACCAATACAACAACTTTATATACCCATATAGACAATGCGGCTACGATCGATGCATTAAATGCTTTATGAGTATAATGTATAAATAGGCGGAAATAAGAAACAACACGCTAGAAAAGCCTGTATTATAGTTTTTCTAGTGTGTTTCTTTTGGTGTGATCCTACTTTTGTTTATCATTTATTTTTTATTATCGTAAATAGGTGTCGGTTTGATTTTAGAAAAATTAGTTTGGATATAATCTGTGGGATCATTTGTTATCTCTCTCAATGAATTTAGATACAAATGACCATAAGTTCCTAAAGTCGTTTGTACATCAGCATGTTTTAACCTTTCTTTAATTCGAAGTGCATCTTTTTATTGTGATATAAGCAAAGAAGCATGACTATGCCTTAATCCGTGTATGCGGATTATATGAACACCAACGATCGTTGCATGTCTTCTCATAATATGACGGATTGTATATTTCTGAGTAGGTGTTCCATTATAAGAAAGTACAAACGACATGCCTCCTATTGAAACTTGACGCTCCTTCCAAGCTTTTAAAAAGGTAATTGTATTGTCGTCTAGTTCGATTGTACGAATACTAGAAGCCGTTTCGGGTTCTACAAACTCATAGGTTTTGGCTCTCTTATAATAGAGTGTTTTATTCACACGCAAGTTTTTATTTTCAAAATCAATATCTTTCCAAGTTAATGCAATGGCTTCTCCCAAACGCATAACGGTCATAAAAAGTAACCACATACAAATAAAACCAAAATGTTGGTACAAATCATCAATATAAAAAGTTGAAATAACTTTTGTAAATTCTTCTTTTGTCCAAAAATCAACTGTAGTTTTCCTTTTCTTCACATTTCCAATAACTTTTGCAGGATTTTTTTCAAGTAGTCCCAAAACAACTGCTCGATCTAATGACATCTGAAAAATCCCATACATGTTTCTTACATAAGAATTTTTATATTTGCTCAATAAATTATTTTGCCACTTTTGAATGTCAATTGGACGTATTTCTCTTAACTCCATTTTAAAGAAATAAGAAAAGTTTTTTTGATTGTAGATAACCGATTTTTATATGTTCTTTCTTCTACTTTCCCTTGATAATAAGGTAGGAATAATTTATAAAAAAACTCCTCAAACAACATAGTACTTTGAGAAGTTTCTGCTTCTTTTCCATAATTAGAAACAAGTTCGGTATACGCTTTTTTTCTTCTTTAACTGTTTTAACCCCTCTACGTTTTTTTGTACTCTTTTCCCTGTTCGTTTGTCGAATCCCAAACTAGCAGTAAAATGATATTTCCCATTTTTATCTTTTTTAAAATTAACCATGATTCTGAAAATCCTCCTCTACCTCTATCTTCATACCTAAAACTTCTTCTACAGATTCAACAGGTACTAGTCCTAATCTTCTATTTTCGTAATAGGTATAGCTTTTTGAAACCATAATTGCTTTTGCCTGTCGTATGATTCTCTCAGACTGATACTTCCCATAACCTAATTTCATTAATTCATTTTTTGTTATAACCACCATTTAACCACCACATTTTTTATTCAAATATAAAAAAGAACACTACTAAAAATAGTAGCGTTCCTGCATATTTTTATTCAAATTTAATCAGCTTTATAAATCTTTGTATACTTGCTCCTTAATACTCAAAAAATGCACATTAGAAATCTAATTCTAAAAAATATCACTAGTGTTGCATAAAACATTTTAGAATATTCTGAAAACTATTTCCTCTGAAAATAAGTCAAAAAAAGCTGTGCTGACGCAGAGGATGACTTTTTCCAGAAAATTTTTTATCTGTTATTCAACTGAAAACCAAAAGTAACGAGCTAAATTTCTTTTTTCTCATGTGGGAATTAATTTTTCTACCCAACATTCAAAAGGCTGAAACAGTAAATAACGAAAGAATCGTTTGATTTGGAACACTGATTTTTCCGTTTTCGTCTCCAATTTGATGAGAAACGTGAGGAGAGCGGAAATCATCGTTAAAATCAATTGATTCTGCACGCCTTTTTCACTTTGAGAAAAGAAGGTTTTAATGGTCATGTGTTGTTTGATGTGCTTGAAAAACAATTCGATTTGCCAACGAGCGTGATACATATCAGAGATTTCTTTTGAAGAGACGTCCATTCGATTGGTGATAAATTGAAACACACGTCCGTTCTTATCTTGAACAGTGACTAGTCGGAAATTGGCGGTTAGATAGGTTTTAGATCCTAAACGAACCAGCTCGTCTCGTAGAATTTCTGTTTCTGGCGATGTTTCCAGAGTATCTATCACGTGAACTTTGGTGTTTTTTTTAATCCGAGTGACGAAGAAATAGCCATCCCAATGCATCTGATCCATCTTTTCAAAGTCCTAATACCCACGATCAAACACGTAAGTTGCCTCTGGTTGATTCACCAATACTGGTAGTTGATTGAGATCATGTTCATGGGCATTTGTTAAGGTAAAATCAGTTGGATACATCGTGGTATCGTCCATATAACAATAGTTTAAGTGTAACTTGACACCTGATTTTGTTTGACGGAAAGTCGCCCACTTATGACGTTTTAAACTAAGCGAAAACGTACTGGAATCAATCAGATACAGATGATTTCGCTTGGTTGGTTTGATTTGATGTTGAACTTTTTCTAACAGTTGTTGAAAAATTTCTTCTAACACTTTAGGTTCAAGTGCATTAAATGCTCGAGACAATTGGGTATGACTAATCGATGACACATCGGTTTCTAGTTGGAGCGATCGGTCGATAAGAGCTGTACTCAAATCACGCAAACTTTCTTTTTCTTCATTAACTGCGTAGAGAAAGAGCTTGAGCACAGCTTCAAAAGACAGTTTTTTACGATACGAATTGTAATCAAAAATACATTTTTGGGAGTTGACAGAAAGTTTTCCTAATTTTATGGCAGAAAACCATTTATTAAATGTTGTATTTGTTTTATACTTATCCATGTATGAGTCCTTTTTATTGGTCTTGGATAAGTCATCCAAGTGCTAGTATAAAGGATTTTTTGTTCTATGGAATAGGTTAAAATTTTAATGCAACACTAGTGAAAATTTTTATATCTTTAGACTCAATGATAAATTCTTTCGTATCCAAGTTAGCCGTTAATGTTGCACTATCACTACCGTTTTTATTTTTACGTGTAATCACTATTTCTGATTCTGATGGCGTTGCTACTTCAATCGTTCCATCCAAATCAAACGCCGCAGATTCATTTCTAAATTTTAAAAGTGCAAATAATTGTTGAATCACTGGCCGTTGCACTTCTTCTTCAATTTCGGCTAAATCATAGTAATGACGATTAATATTACGCCCTTCTTTCGTTGCTTCCAACAGTTCAATATCATTTTTTCCTGCTAATAACCCAACGTAATAAATTTGTGGAATCCCTGGCGCAAATACTTGAATCGCACGTGCTAACAGATAGCTACGGTCATTATCGCCTAATGCACTATAATAGGTGCTGTTAATTTGATAAATATCTAAATTATTGTAATTGGCACTTGAATAGACCTTCTTCACATTCGCCCCGACTTTATACAATTCCTCAGAGGTGTAATCCAATTCTTCATCTGTTAATAAATCACGAGCGTCCACAACACCAATTCCATCATGCGTATCCAATGTTGTAAACTGCTTCATCGGACTCATTTTCAACCAATTGGCTAAACGTTCTGATTTTCCACTATAAAGTGAATACAGAGTGACCATTGGCAAGGCGAAGTCATAGATATAATAATCATGATTGGCAATTTTCATTTGAATGGAATAATGCTCATGGATTTCTGGTAATAATTCGACGTCATATTTCGCTGCTTCTTGACGCACTTCGTCTAAAAGTTCCCAAATATCTGGTTCCACGAAGAAATCATTGGTATCTAATTTTTTAATCGCATAAGCAAACGCATCTAATCGAATTAAAGAACAGCCATGGTTCGCCATATCTTTGATGGTTTCTCGAATAAATTCTTTCACAACTTCTTTGGTCACATCTAAATCAATTTGTTCTTCCCCAAAGGTATTCCAAACCTCTTCTGTCGTACCATCCGCAAATTCTACCGTTTGAAACGGCGCTTTGTCTTTACGCTTGTAGATTAAATTAATATCTTCTTGTGTTGGTCGATTTTCTGGGAAAAATTCATGAATACGGATAAACATTTCTTTGTATGGTGACTGCTCATGGTTTTTTTTGAAATCTTGGAAAAATTTTGATTCACGAGAAATGTGATTAATCATAAAATCAAACATCAAATAATAATCTTCACCTAATGCTTCCACATCTTCCCATGTTCCAAGAGCTGGATCAACTGTCGTATAATCACTCGGCGCAAAGCCTCGATCACCTGTCGATGGAAAAAAAGGCAACAGATGTACACCACCAATAACACCTTGTAAATGTTTGTCTAAGACTTGTTTTAATTCGCCCATGTTTTTTCCTAAACTATCTGCATAGGTGATGAGCATTGCTTCGTTTTTAATTTTCATAATTGTCCTCCATAATTAGCTAATACAATACTTTCAAACGGTCGTAAACGCAATTTTCGACTTTGATCTAATAAAACATCTTCATAATTATTGATTAATACTTGTTGGTACTGTTCATCTACATAATATTCTTGTTCTGTTGCTGTAACGTTTAAGATAACTAATACGATTTTATCTTCTAATTGGCGTTCATAAAGCAAAATATGTTCATTTTTATCTTTCACTGGTAGAAATTGTCCGTAGATTAGCACGTCTTTGTATACACTATTTTTTCTTAATTTAATTAATTGATGATAATAATTGAATACCGACTGTTGATTGGTTAACTGAGCTTCTGCATTGAGTTCTGGATAATTAGGATTTACTTTTAACCATACATTATCAGAAGTTAAGAATCTGGCATTTTTTTGCGTATTCCATTGCATAGGTGTGCGAGAATTATCCCGACTTCGTTTATTGACAGCTTTCAATGCTTGCTCTGGTGCCAATCCATATTCTAATGCCCGTTTATACTGAGAATGCGTAGCTACATCATCAAAATCTTCTAATGATGCCATTTCTATGTTGGTCATTCCTAGTTCTTGTCCTTGATAAATAAAAGGGGTACCTCTTAGTAACATAAAAAGCGTCGCCAACATTTTTTTACTATAATCATTGATCCATTCTTCTGGAATATATTTATTAATTGAACGTGGTTGATCGTGGTTTTCTAAATATAAGGCGCCCCAACCTTTATCTTGCGTAACTAATTGATTCGTAAAAATATTGGTACGCATATCCGTCCATGTCCATTGTCTATCTTTAAACCATTCACCAGTTTCAGGTACATCAATATCCGTATAACTAAAATCAAAAACCATCGAATAATAGCCATCTTCACCAATATATTCATCTAAACGTTCATTAGGAACATCGGCTTCTGCTACCGTCATACTATTATGTGGTTTAAATGTCCGCTCTCTCATTTCTTTTAACCACACTTCAATGCCCGACTGATTAAGAATCCAGGGCCCAATGAAGGCTAACCCATCTTCTCCATCAGATTCAAAGATGCCATACTCTAGTTTTTTTTTGATGTTTAATATCGCATCGATTCTAAATCCGCCTAGTCCTTTATCTAACCAATAGTTAATCATTGCATAGATTTCTTCACGTACTTCTTCATTTTCCCAATTCAAATCAGGCTGCTTTTTAGTAAATGCGTGTAAATAAAACATATTTTCTTCGTTTGGAATGAGTCTCTTTTGGTGTTGCACTTATATTGTAAATTCAAGCTACTATATCTGTTTCAAATAAAAGCGTTGTGTCGCATAATCACCATGTAGTTCTGAGTCAATATAAAAACCGAGATTCATCAATTCATCGCCAGCAAATGTTACATCTTCCATTTGATAAGTTGCTTCTTCTGCTAATCCTGCTAATTTCAATGTGACTAATGGATGCGCAGCTTCTGCTAATACTCGGAAATAAAAGACCATGGCTTCTGTTTGGTCTTTTGAGACAAACATCCATGCAGTATCATTGCCTTCAAACGGACTTTCCAAGCGATAAAAAGTTCCATATTGCAAAAGTTGGCGATGCTTTTTATAAAAGGCAACTTGTTCTTTAATTTCTGCTTTTTCTTCAGAAGTTAATTGCGTTAGATCTAGCTCATAACCAAAAACACCAGCCATCGCAGCATTGCCACGAATAGTTAAACTCGTTTCTCTTCCTGTTTGATGATTTGGGACTGCTGAAACATGCGCACCCATACTTGAAATTGGATACACTAAGCTGGTTCCATATTGAATTTTCAGACGAGCCACGGCATCGGTATTGTCGCTCGTCCAAGTTTGTGGCATGTAATACAAGAAACCTGCATCAAAACGACCGCCTCCACCCGAACAACTTTCAAATAAAATAGTTGGATAATTCGTTGTTAACTTTTCTAAAAATTCATATAACCCTAACATATAACGATGAGCCACTTCACCTTGCATCGTTGAGTCCAACAAGACAGAATAGACTTCTGTCATATTTCGATTCATATCCCACTTCACATAATCAATCGGTACACGATCAAAAATCGCCGTCATTTGTTGATAGATATTATCACGAACATCTTGTCTTGAAAAATCAAGAACATATTGATTTCGACTAATTGAGCGGTCACGACCTGGAATACCCAATGCCCAATCTGGATGTGCTCGAAATAGTTCACTATCTTCAGAAATCATTTCCGGTTCAAACCAAATCCCAAATTTCATCCCGTTATCATGCACTTGCTTGGCTAAATTTTCCAAACCACAAGCAAGTTTGCCTTCTGTTTCAACCCAATCACCTAATGAAGTGAAGTCATTTTCACGACCGCCAAACCAACCATCATCTAAAACAAACATTTCAATGCCCAAGTTCTTCGCATCATCGACAATATTCATGATTTTTTCTTCGTTAAAATCAAAATACGTTGCTTCCCAGTTGTTGATTAACGTGGGACGTTCTTGTAAACGATAGTTTCCACGAATTAAACGGTGATTATACAATTCATGATACGTCTGTGATAACGTATTCAGACCTTCATTACTATAAACCATCACGACTTCTGGCGTTTGAAATGAGTCGCCAGTTTTTAGTTGCCAACCAAAATTAAATGAGTTAATTCCCATAATGACCCGTGTTTGGTCAAATGGATCTTTTTGAATCACCGTTTCGTGATTACCGCTATAAACTAAATTAAATCCATATGCCTCTCCTTGAAATTCATCTGTTTTGGCATCTACTAAAGCAACAAACGGATTTTGTTGATGGCTGCTTGATCCGCGTTTACTATCTAATACTTTTATCCCTGTATGAATTTTTTCTCTAGTCATTTGACGTTCTCTTGCCCAGGTACCATTTAAATGAATTAACTCGAGTGGACGATTTGAAAAATCAATTGATTGACTAGCTAAGCGGTTAATCTCCACTGTTTCATCACTATTATTTACTAATTGCGTAGAACGAATAATTACACTGTGATTTTGATAAATTGTGTAGAACAACTGTAAAGTCAATCCACTAATCGCGTCTTTCAATTGAATAATCAGCGTTTCAGCTTCATCATCATCTTCCGTATATAAGGCTGGCAATCCCGCTAAGCTGGGCTTTCCTTTTTGAATTTCGTAGCTATCATAACGAAAATCATTTACACGACTACCGTTTCCTAATTTAATATTATGCGCCGGTTCTCTAAAATCACCATGTCCATATCCTGGAAATTCTAATGGTAATGTATCTAAAGATAATAAACGATCTTGTGCATTTGCATTGTTGGGTGAGAAGGAACGATCTGTTCGGGGGTAGCGATACCCACCAGAATAGTGCGTAATCTTTTTTCCAAAATAAAGATGCGTTAAATAATTATTTTCTTCGATTCCTAATAGATAGCTAATTTTTTTATTTTGTAAATGAAATGTTTGTGTGTGATTGTCAAATATAATCATAAGTTTATGAACTCCTTTATAATGAGAATAATTTATTGGTTATTTCACTGCTCCATTGCTCATTCCAGCTATAATACTTCTTTGGAAAGCAAGATAAACTAGTGTAATCGTGACAATTCCTACTGTATAGGAAGCAAAACTTGGACCATAGTCGTTAAAATATTGTCCCGTATAATTATATTGAAACAATGGTAGTGTCCACATATTAGACTCACGATTTAAAATTAATAATGGTAGCATGAAATCATTCCAAAACCATAGAGCATTAAGAATAATAGTCGTCGCATGCATTGGTTTTAACATTGGGAAAACAATTTTGAAATAAGTTGTAAAGTGACTAGCCCCATCAATTTCAGCAGCCTCATCCAGACTGATAGGCACATTTAGTTTAATAAAACCAACATATAAAAATAGTGTCTGTGGTACGGCATAAGTGAGATAGAGTAAGATTAATCCCCACATATTTGCTAAACCAATTTTACTCATCATAACGGTAATCGGAATCATAATTACTTGGAAAGGAACAAAAATTCCTAAAATTAAAAATAAATACATCAATCCGTATGCTTTCCCACGAGTCATTTTTCTTGCTAGTGAATAAGCAGCCATAGGAATAATTGCTGTCACAGCAACTACTGCAATGATTGTGATGATTGCCGAATTCCAAAAGTAATGACCAATTCCATCCGCTAACAATCTTCGGAAATTTTCCAAAGTCGCTGGATTAGGAAAACGAAAGAAATTATTCATAATATCGGGTGTTGTTTTAAATGAACCGAATAGCGTTGAAACTAAGGGAACTAAAATCATGAAGCCCCCTAATAATAAAAGCAAGTATTTAGAAATATTTTTTTCTTTTGATGTTTTCATTGGGAAACCTCCTAGATTTCAAATTTTTTCGATAATTTTAATTGTGCCAGTGAAACAATCCCAATTAAGATAAATAAGACTAAAGCAATAGCATTCGCATAACCAAACTGATTGTTTTTAAAAGCATAATTATAAACAAGTAACCCCAAAGATGTTGTGGCATCGCTTGGTCCACCACCAGTTAAAGCAAAAATTTGATCAAATGCTGTTAAGCCACCTTTTAATGCCATAATAAATACCATTGAAATACTTGGTAATAAGTAGGTGATTTCAATATTCCAAAAAATTTGCTTATCATTCGCCCCATCCATTCTAGCAGCTTCAATAATTTCTTGTGGAATACTTTGAAAACCCGCTAAGAAAATGATGACTGGCATGGCAATTCCTTGCCAAAGTAAAACAAAAATTACTGCAAAAATCGCTCCCCATGTTGTTCCTAAAAGACTGGTTTGTAAAAATTCAATGCCTAACATACTACCAATTTTTGGTAAACCATAGTTAAAAATTTGTTTAAATACTAAAGAAACAACCACGCCCGATAAGACCGCTGGAAAAAAGAACCATGCTCTAAAGAATGTTTTCCCTTTAATATTTGCGTTCAACGCCCGCGCAATCAAAATACCAAAACCAATTTGTCCAGCAATCATGCAAAGCGTCACAATTAAAGTGAAGCCAATCGATTTGATAAACTTCGGATCAGAAAAAAGAATCTTATAATTGTTCAAACCCACAAAATCAAAATTATAAGTCAGACCAGTCCAATTAGTTAAACTGTAAAAAGCACCTTGAACCATTGGAAAGTAGAAAAAAATCATCTGCAAAATAATTGGAATTGCTACAAAAATGATTGCCCAGTAACGATTTAAAATTTCTTTTATTTTCATTTTATTATCCTACCTTCCGTCAGCTTTCATTGGATTAAAGAAAGCATTTAATGCGTTAATCATGGCTTTTTGATTGCCATTGTGTAAATAATTTGTTGTTAAGGTATAAAAATCATTTTCACTATTCCAATCTTTGGCTAACCAAACTAAATGACGATCAGTAAAAGCAAGTTCAGTTAAACCACTTAATGGTGAATCCTGAGTATTCTCGATAACGCCCTCAACAGCACACGGTGCACCATCTACATCATAATATTTCTGCATCGCTTCAGGTGTTGTCATATATTCTACAAAACGTTTGGCTTCTTCTTTATGTTGAGAAGTTGCAGAAACTGATAAGGCTAGGTCTCCTGCGCCAATCGTTAGACTTTGACCTGCTTCATCTGCTGGAAAAGGAAAAGTTCCTACTTCAAAATCTGGATTTTGTGAATGAATCATCGGCATTGCCCATGAACCATTCGGCATAATCAACGCATCACCTTTTGTAAAAGTAACTACTGTATCGTTATAACCGGCACCTTGCCAGTTGTTTTGCAAAGCTTTTGGTTCTCTTAACAAATCTAATCGATTAAAATCTTTTTGCATTTCTTTGCTTTCAGCATTAATTCCATTAACTTCTGAGAAACGCCAAACATTGTTCGCTTCCTCTTCACCACCAGCAGCAGTCGCTAAAGCTAGTTGGTGATAACCATTTAAAGTCCAGCCTTCTGCTCCTGCAATCGCAAACGGTACTTTGTTTTGATCTTTAATCTCAGCTACTATTTTTTCAAATTCTGCCCAAGTTTCTGGTGCTTGAATTCCCATTTCCTCAAAAGCAGTTTTGTTATAGTAAAAACCATAGACATTAGCGGTTAATGGTATGCTATATACACGATCCTCAATAGCAAAACGTTGTGCATATCCATTTTTGATATTCTCTAAATACGGTTCTTCGGTTAAGTCCTCTAAATAACCAGCTTTCGCCCATTCTTTCAATTCTATACTTTGAGGATAAAGATTAATGACATCTGGTACATCGCCTGCAAGCATACGTGTTTTAATTACTTCACCAGCATTCGGTACATCCACAACTTTTACATGAATATCAGGGTTTTTTGCTTCAAAATCTTTAGCAATCTCCTGAATCGTTTGAGTCATTTCTTTTTTTTGATTAAAAAACTCTATTTCTACCTTACCGCTTGCATCTTCCTGATTTTTTCCACAAGCAGTCAAAGAGATCGTTGCTCCTAGTGCTATACAAGTTAAAATGATTTTTTTAGACCACTTCATTTTATGCTCCTCCTTATACAATTTGAATGCGTTTTCTTTTTTGTTAACACTAATGTAACTGTTTACTAAGTGTTTTGTCAATATTTTTACTAAATTTAACTAAGAAAAGAGTAAGGAATTGAAAATTCCTTACTCTTTCAGCTTCTTTTTAATTATATTCAGGTAAATAGTCCCCATGTGCTTCGATTAAATCATCCACTAAATTTTTGATATCTGTTAAAGACAATTCAGATGATAGATGTGGATCTAAATACGCTGCTTGATAAATTTTTGATTTATCTAGTGTTAAAGCGGCTTCTACTGTCAGTTCTTGAACATTGATATTCGTCCGATTTAAAGCAGCTAATTGTGTTGGCAATTCACCGACATAGGTTGGTTGCACGCCATTTTTATCGACTAAACAAGGTACTTCCACACAAACATCTGTCGGTAAGTTTGTGATTAAGCCTTTATTTAAGACATTTCCTGCAATCACTGACGGAGTTCCTGTCGTAATAGAATCCATGATATATGAAGCATATTCACGGCTTCTCGTATGTGTTAACTCCCCATTATTTACAATGTCCTCTCGCATGCTTTCCCAATCATTAATTTGTTGTTCACAACGACGTAAGTATTCATCCAACGGAATCCCTAATTCGTCAATCAATTCTGGGTATTTTGATTTAATAAAGTATGGATGGTATTCTGCATTGTGTTCACTTGATTCTGTAATATAGTAACCAAAACGTTTCAACAATTCAAAACGTACAGAATCTGGATGTGGATTTGGTTTTTCTGCAGCTAACTGACGAATTGTTGGATAGAAATCTTCCCCATTTTTTGTAATTTCCAACAAGAATGCCATATGATTAATGCCTGCAATTTTCCATTGAAAGTCATTTAAGTCATATTGATCGGCTATTCCTAAATGCTCAAACAATTCTGGTACGCATACTTGAACGCTATGACATAAACCAACAGTCTTAATACTCGTCGCTTTTAAAACACCCATGGTTAACATCGCCATCGGATTTGTATAGTTCAATAACCAAGCATTTGGACAAACTTCTTCCATTTCTTTAGCAAAGTCTAACATTACTGGTAGTGTCCGTAGGGTTCTAAAAATCCCACCAATCCCCATGGTGTCACCAATAGTTTGTCGCAACCCATATTTTTTAGGAATATCAAAATCAATCACTGTTGAAGGTTTATAACCACCCACTTGAATAGCATTGATAACAAAATCAGCCTCTCTTAACGCTTCTTTGCGATCATAATAAGAAACAATATCAGCACGATTTTCATTCGAATTTTTATTAATATTTTTAAGCATTAAATTTGATTCTTTTAGTCGTTTTTCATCAATATCGTACAATGCAATATGTGCATTTTGTAGACTTGGAGTTAACATCGCATCGCCTAATACGTTTTTTGCAAAAATAGTACTTCCTGCACCAATAAATGTAATTTTTGTCATGTACTTACTCTCCAATCACTAATTAATAGTTTTATAATTTACCACCTGTTGTAGCAATTCCTTCAATGAATTTTCTTTGGAAAACGATGAATATCACAACTATTGGCCAAATTGCTAATAACGAACCTGCCATTAATTGTGGGAAGTTCGTGGCATATTGTCCTTGTAAGTTTGCTAATCCCGGAGCTAAAGGCATCTTATCAATTGAAGTATTGACAATCAATGGCCACATTAAATCTTTAAATGCAAACAACGCTGTGAATATTCCAAGTGCAACCAATCCTGATTTAGCAAGCGGCAACATAATTTTGAAAAAGATCGTCCAAATATTGGCACCTTCTAAATAGGCCGCTTCCTCCAATTCATCAGGTAAACCTAAGAAAAATTGTCTTAATAAAAACGTACCAAACGCACTAACTACCCCTGGTAATATTAATGCTGGAATTGTATTTAAAATACCCAATTTTTGTGCTAATAAATACTGTGGAGTAATAAAAATGGAACCGGGAATCATCATTTGAATAAGTACTAAGCTGAAAAAGATATTTTCCCCTGGAAAACTTAGACGCGCACAAGCATATGCAGCCATTGCTGAAAATAAAACCGAGCCAATCACTCGTCCAACAACCATTAAAAATGTATTGATATAAAAAGCCATGAATGGTAATAAATCAAGTACTTGTTGATAGTTACTTAGCTGAAATTTCTCAGGGAAAATTGTAGGTGGAATTTGGGTAGATTCAACCAACGTTTTCCCTGAAGTTAAAATCATCCAAATAAAAGGTAATGCCATTGCAATACCACCTAAAATAAGCATGATATGGATTGGCGCATTTGAAAAAAATTTATTTTTCATAATTTGATAGCCTCCTTAATAGTTTACCCACTTTTTCTGCAACTTCATTTGAATTGCAGTAATAATTAATATAATCACTAAAAGGAACATAACGATTGCCGAACCATATCCCTTGTCATTTAAAATAAATGAATGTTTATAGAATAAATAGGCTAATGATTGTGATTTAAACATGGCGGTACTATTAGGAGTAATCATCATAAAAATAACATCAAATACTTGGAAAGCATTGATAACTGTTGTTACAACTACAAAAAATAATGTTGGTGTAACTAATGGTAACGTAATGTTGAAAAACTGCTGGATTGGACTAGCACCATCAATTTCCGCTGCTTCATAATAATCTTTAGGAATTTCTTATAAGCCGGCTAGTAATAACACCATGTTATAACCAATAGCACTCCAAACTCCTACAATGATAATAGAATAAATCGCAATCGATGGATCCGTTAACCATGCTGGTCCATCGAGACCTATTTTAGCCAACATGTTATTAATCAGTCCATAATCATTATTGAACATCCAGCGCCAAATCATTGCGACTGCGGATGGTGCAGCAACGACTGGTAGAAAATAAATTGTCCGATAAATCGACAATCCTTTAACTTTTCTATTCATTAAAACTGCCACCAACAAGGATAATACAACAATACTAGGTATCGAAACCACTGCATAAATTAATGTGTTTAATAAAGACTGAAAAACTTCACCGTCTGCAAACATTTTTTGGTAATTTCTTAATCCGACCCATTCAGTATCACCGAACCCTACCGTTTTTTGAAAACTTAAAATTGCTGTTTGAATTGCTGGCCATATATTTAATAAAATTAATCCTAATGCCGTTGGAAAAATAAAAATATAGCCTCATATCACTTGATCTTTACGATATTTTCCAAAAATTCGATTTTTCATAATATCCCCCTTTTTGGTATTCATCCATTAATATACAGACGAAATAGAATCCTTTCGCCTGTATATTGTATAATTAACTAATTTAATTTCCGCTCAATATCGCATTGACTTCTTTTTCAATTTGAGCGGTTCCATCTTCAACAGTTACTTCACCAGACAGAATACGGTTAATAATTTGAACTTCTGCTTGTTCAGCTCGTAATCCATCTTTATTGTATGGACGAGGGACTCCATACTCCAACATTTTTCCAAAAGCACTCAAATCAATTGTATCTGAAGAAGCAGCCCACTCGTCTTCAAAGCCTTTTAGTGCTGGGATTGATGCCCCCGTTTCCGCTTGGATTTTATTGGCGTCCTCACTAGCTAAAAATGCCATTAGTTTTTTCACTTCTTCTGGGTATTTTGTATTCGCACTGGCAGCCCAACCAAGTCCATTTGTAATTGTTGCATTAACTTTTCCCTTAGGTAACACGGCAGAAGCAACATTTTCAACTAGATAGTCATTTTTCAAAAATCCCGGTGCAAACCAGTTTCCTTCAATCATCATTGCTAATCTACCTGATTGAAAACGACTTAACTTATCAGGATCTTGTAATTCTGTAATTGTTGGTGAAGCATGATCAACAAGTGCAATATCTCGATAAAAAGCTAAAGCTTCTTGTGCTTCTGGGGTATTCAAACCTGATTTTGTATTGTCATCGGCAAATACTTCTCCCCCATTTTGATAAATAAATGGCCAGTAGCCAGTCTCTGTTCCAATATGTGATGCAAAACCATAGATGCCTTTTGATTCATCTGTTAAATCAATTGCAGCTTGTCTGAGTGTTTCCCATGTCCATGTTTCATCTGGATAATCGACACCTGCATTATCAAATAATTCTTTGTTGTACCATAGCCCCACTACAGAAGCATCTTTAGGGATTGCGTATAGTTCGTCTTCAAGCGTATAGAAATCAGCAATTCCTTCAGTAAAGTTTCCCATGTCAATATCATTTTCTTTGATAACATCATCAAGTCCCATCAAAGCATTCTGTGACATATATTTATAGGATTCGCTAGAGTGCATGGTTACTACATCTGGCATATTACCTCCCGTTGTTGCAGCTTCTAATTTAACCCAATATTGATCCCAAGGCGTTGTCTCCATTTCTACTTTGATATCAGGATTTTGTTTTTCAAATTCATCTAACATTTTTCTTAGTCCTGGAGCTTGGTCAGTATCCCAACTCGCATAGCTTAAAGTTACTTGCCCGTCTTTAGAATTACTATCTCCCCCACCACATGCTGCGAGTAATGTCCCAGTTAAAACAGCTATCCCTGTTAAAGCTATTTTTTTGAAATGTTTCATCTTAATTCCTCCTGTTTTGAATGCGTTTTCTTTTTGTTAACAACACCATAACTGTTTACTTAATGTTTTGTCGAGATTTTTTACTAAAAATATTAGTAAACAAAAAAGTAAACACCCTTTTTTGGATGTTTACTTTTTAATCGATATTTTTTTCACTTTCTCTAACAATAATATTATTAGAAACAATCACTTTGATCGAAACATTTCTAACTTCTTTTATTCGTTCATTAACCATGCGAACTGCTAGTTTTCCAATTTCTTCTGTATTCACATTCACCGTATTTAATGCAGGTGTTAAAAATTCAGCAACTTCAATATTATCAAAACTCACAATCGAAATATCTTCTGGAATATGTAGACCATTTTTTTGAAGTGAACGATAAACCCCCACAGCAATAGGATCATTTCCTACCATGATAGCAGTCGGCAACTTATCTTTAGCATGTTTTTTCAAAAGTAAATCTGCTGCCTGCATTCCGTCAAGTGTGGTCCAGCCTTCTAAATAAATTTGACTATATTTTTCTAATCCTTTTTGTTTCATCCACGTCTCATAGGCTATTTTTCGATAATCATCATCTGACACGTGTTTATTTCCTTGGCTATCTAAACGAACACGTCCTCCTCCGATAAACGCAATGTTTCGGTGTCCTTTTTTATACAATCGATCTAAATGCTGATTCGTTGCTTTTGTTAAATCAGTATAAACTGCATCTACTTCAGCTTCAATACTAGGGTCATCAATCACTACGACATTCGAATTAATTGCTGATACTTCTTCAATCACAGAAGATAGCACCTGCCCAATAATCAACACACCTTGACATTTTAGCAAATCGTCTTGCTCCAACGGTGTTTCTGACAAACGAATAATTTTCTTCAAATTGACTTTGCTTTGTTCTGCTTCGACTTGAATCCCTCTGCGAATCGTTCGAAAATAGGGATCTTCCAACTCATCTACTTCAGAAACTGTCGTTATTAATGCAATATTTGTTAAATTTTTTGCAACGGGACTTTTTTTGACATAATGATAAAAATTAACCGATTCTGCAATCTTTCGTTTGGTTTCATCGGTTACTGAAAGTGTCGGATCCTCATTTAGCACGCGCGATACTGTTGCAATGGACACACCCGCCCGTTTTGCAACATCCCTAATTCCTACCATAATAGCTCCTCTTTTCATATTTGAAAGTGTTTACTAAAATATAATCATACATTTTGAAAATAAGCAAATTTCGTTAAAAATAGGCACTGTAATCATAATTAAAAACAAGAAAAAATATCCGAACAATTTAGAGTAAATAATGCTAATTCTAGTGAATTTGCGACGAGGAACTGCTAGATCACAGTTCATTCTCTCTATCGTTCGGATATTTTATTGTTAACTATACTTATTTCACAGAGCTTTTTTATTTGATTTTGTGAACAGAGTCTCGAGGGTTCTGTTGCAAAGTTTTAAATCTACTATCAAATAAGGTAGAATAATAGAAAAAGATAGCAGGAGGAATGACGATGAATCATTTTAAAGGAAAGCAATTTCAGCAGGATG
>NZ_JBQASY010000033.1:0-16476 GCF_051909435.1 Enterococcus sp. 125944
TAAACGAAATAATATTCCTAGAAAATCACTGGATTATCGAACACCTTTGGAAGTATTTTTGAGTTACGTAAGTATTGATGATCTGTCTAACTTAATTTGACAATTAAGATATAAAAAAATATTTGGCGTCACTACTCAGTTTGAGTAACAAAACCAAATATTATAGAACCGGCTTTTTCAGTTTTTTCCCTTCACAAACAACATCGATGATTTTCTCGGCATGGGTACGGGTATCATTCATTAATTCTGTATCGGTTGGATATTTGATGTTTTGTGGAGCACAAGTGGCATCCAAAATCAATGTTCCGGAATTGAAATCGTCATAAGAATCGTTGTCCTTATCGTCTTTTTTCTTGTCGAAGACGAGTATTTTTTCATTGATTTCTATCAACGTTGTTTCGTCCAAGCGTTTCCGGAAATAGACCATTGTAGAGCATCGAAAGGCTTGGCATCTTGATAGCCCGGCAAACCGATGAAGAACTATAAATACGGGTTTTCTTGAATTTGTAAGACCGTTTCTTCGTCGCTATAGCTATATTCCTTTTGAATCAGTAGAGCTCCGAAGGTCATGCGAAAGGGTTTTGCGACGTTTCCTTTTTTTTACGAAAATTTTTAGCGTAGTCTTTTTCAAGTTCAGCCCATGGAATGAGCTCTGCTTTTTGAATCCAACGGTTAGACGGATTCATTTTGAGACCTATCGGTTGATTGAAATCTTCAAAAGCCAATTGAACGGTTGTTTGTAATTTATACATGAAAAGCCTCCAAAATTGAGTGGTACTCCACACCATTCTGATGGTGCATAAGATAAAAAATTAAAGAAGTGCCTGTCATTTGTCTGATTTAAGCCAAGGTTTGACAAATTTTGGATATTCCAATTAATACTGTAAGCGGTTATATTTAACTCAGGGAGGTAGATGAATGTGAATACAAAAGATTTAAAACTGTTAGAAACCATTGTACGATCACATGTGACAAACTCTCAACAATTGAAATCATTAGTACATTTTTCGACTAGGCAGATAACTTACTCTATAAAAAAAATTAATGATGAATTATCCCCTTCATGGATTGAGTCTGATAAAGCGAAGTAACTCAGGGGAGTGGTTATATGAAGCCAATGATCTTCAAAAACTTTTGATATACATGAATCAAGCAATGGTTTTTAAAGAAGGTGCGATTCCTGAATATATAAACGATGATTTGGCTTATAGTGAGATAAGAAGATATTCGGAACTGTTATTTATTCTAGCCAACCCCAAAAAAGTGACAACCCAAGAAATAATGGCGTTTATTGGTATCAGTAAAAATACGGCTAGAAACGACTTTTCTAAAATAAAAAAAGAGTTGCCACCAGACTACACTTTGATATTTGATCCCCAAAATGGCTATATGATTGAATCAAGCATGGCAAAGCTTCATACATTGCTCTTAGAAGTTTTCAATTATTTATTTGAAAGGCATGCAACAGTTAACCGTTTTGAGTCACTCTTTTCTGAAGAAAGGGAATTTGTTGGTTTTTTTATTCACACCTACGAACAAACTTTTAAATTGAAATTTTCTGATAATTCACTAACCAAACTTTATTATTTGATAGGTTTATCACTTTCTAGTTTTAAAAGAAGGACGAAAGGACAGATTGATTTTAGTTATGATTTACAGGAATTAGATGAGTTTCAAATGATTCGAAGCTGCATTGATCAACATTATCAACATGCTGAGATAGCTATAGATTATGAATGGTTGACGCTTCTGTTTTTATCATTCAATACAATTTCAAATGAGTTTGAAATTTTAGATTCAAGAATCTATCAAGTAATTATGGAGATGATTACCTTATTTCAAAGTAAATCAGCTATTCGGATTAGTAATAAAGAAGAGTTGACCAATCGATTGATGAATCATTTACGACCTGCAATCTATCGAATTCGCTACGAATTACCATTTGAAATAGATGATTTAGCTGAAATTGTTAAGGAAAACCATGAAGTTAGTGCGGTACTTAATTTTGTTAAAGAATCCATTGTACCTTTGGAAGCATTTTTGCGTAAGACGATTCCTGAAACTGAATTATATTTGATTTCTGTTTATTTTTGTTCGGAGCTATTAAATTCTTCTATTATCGAAACACCTGTTAGAAAAAAGGCAATCGTCGTATGTAGCAATGGATTGATTATGGCCAATGTAATGGCGAAAACATTGAAAGAAATTTTTCCAGATATTCAGTTTGTTGCTAGTTCTTCGGTCAGAGAGATGGATAAGTTTGTCGAAGATGTTGATTTGATTTTTAGCAATCAACCATTGAAAAGTGAAATTCCATTATATATTATACAACCGATTATGAACGAAGAAGAAAAAAACCGCTTGCGGAACCGTGTACTCATTGATTTTTCTACGAATAATATCAGCAAAGAGACTAGGAACCTTACTGAAATTATTAAGCGTTACTCTGCTGTTCAAAATGAAGAAAGTCTACAAACTGATATTGAGAGATTTTTAATTAATTATGCAAATTCACTAATATATCTAGATCGTCAAAGTAAACAGGCACAAAAGATATCTTTTGTGGAATTGCTTGTTTCTGAAGGGATTATTCTTGTATCTACGAAACAACTTACTTGGCAGAACGCGATGGAATTGTCTTGTCAGCCTTTATTAAAGGAGCAGGTAATTAATCAGAACTATCAGACTATTTTAATGAGTCAAATGGCGGATGAAGAGGCTTATTATTTTCTTAATAATCGTATTGCTATTCCACATTCATCGCCAGAAAATGGGGTAATTAAGGGCGGTTGCTCGTTACTTATATCAGTTGATCCAATTATTTTTCCTGGAAATAGGCCTATCCATTTTATTTCCCCTTTTGCAATTGGAAAGAAGGAAAATTATTTACTTGCGATTAACCAATTACTACAACTTTCTAAGGACGAGGAATATCAGCAAGAAATACTTCTTTGCACGACGGAAGATGAAGTGAGAAAAAAAATAAAAAATTTTTTAAGGAGGAAGCAATATGTCAATAACGAATTTTCCTGAATTAACCATCATTTTAAGAGGATATAGTTTTGAAGAGGCGATGTTTGTCATGGAAGAATTGGCTGCGATGAACACTTCGGTAGGAATTGAAGTAACAACCAATAATGATGACTTTGCACGTATCATCACAGAAGGCAACAAAAAATTTGGGCAACAATTATTGATTGGTGCAGGGACAGTTTTAACATTTTCACAAGCAGATCAAGCAATTGCTGGTGGTGCGAAATTTTTATTAGGACCAAAAAAATTTTCAACACCAATTTTTTCGTTGGCTAAAGAACGTGGGGTGGTAACTGTGCCATCAGCTTTTACGCCATCGGAAATTCAAGTTATGTTTGATGAAGGTGCCGATATTGTAAAGGTTTTTCCAGCAGTCACTGTAGGGCCAACCTACTTTAAACAACTGGCCGGTCCTTTTGGTATACGGCCTTTAATGGCAGTTGGAGGAGTGACGATTGATAATATTGCGGCTTTTAAAAAAGCAGGAGTTGTGTACTTTGGGGTAGGATCAAGCATGTTTCAAAAAGCTGATATACAAAACCGCAATGGGCAAGCTATTCGAAAATCAATTCAATCATATTTAGATAAACTAGCTGAAGCAGGAAGTGAAGAAGATGAGTCTCATTAAATTAGAAGAAAAAAATATTTTGTTAAATCAAAGTTTTTCAAACCAAGAAGAATACTTTCAAAAGATTACAAAGAAACTGATGACGGAAAACATGGTAAAGGAGGGATATCTCGAGTCAATCACTAAGAGAGAAACAACTTATCCAACGGGGCTATATATTGGGGAACGCTCAATCGCAATTCCACATACAGATTATCAGTTATCAAATGTTACCGCTATTTTAGTATCCGTTCTTAAAGATAGTTTGCATTTTCAGCGAATGGATGATCCCGAAGAAATGGTTTCAGTGAATGTTATTATTCACCTTTTATTCGATAGTCCCGATAAGCAACCGCAATTATTGAAGGAGTTGATGAGTAAAGTTACCAATCAGGATTTCTTACAAGCAATTATGGAAGCAAAGAGTAAAACAGAAGTTTTAACTGCATTTAATCAATAAATTGGAGGGAAATACAATGAGTAAAAAAACAATTATCGTCGCATGTGCATCATCAATGATTACATCTACAATGGCAGCTAATAAAATTCGGAAAATAGCAAAAACAAATGGATTACCAGAACCTCGAATTTTGCAACTAAAATTTTCAGAAGTTGCAGGTGCTTTAGAATCAAATCAAGTTGACTTTATCGTTCCTACAGGGAAATTACAAGAAAATGTAACCAAAGGAATTAAAGTTATACCTGGAACACCATTTGTTACTGGAGTGAATGAAGAAAAATCTGAATCTTTGGTGTTAGAAGCATTGAAAGAGCTTGACTAGGAGGGTGAAAAATGAATATTGTCATTGATGCGTTAAACTGGATCTCAAGTTTGGGTCCGATGATTATGATGCCTATCATTATCTTGATTTTAGGATTATTTTTTAGAATTAAGCTAAATACATTACTAAAATCAGCGTTGACTGTGGGGATTGGTTTTGCGGGTGTAAATATTATTATTAATTGGTTTATTTCACAGGTAGGTCCATCTGTTCAGTTAATGGTCAAAAATTGGGGTATTCAAACAAGTATTATGGATGTCGGCTGGCCAGCTCGTGCAGCAGCCACTTGGTCTTTTCCTCTAGCAGCAGTTATGGTATTTATTATTTTGGGTATTAATGTGTTGATGCTGATTTTTAAAAAGACCAATACAGTAATGGTCGATTTCTGGAGTTATAATCACTATATTTTTGTAGCTGCTTTGGTTTATTATGCAACGGATAAAAATATTATATTGGCGGTAATCTTCGGGGCGATTGATGCAATTATTAGTTTTAAACTCGCTGATTGGACAACGCCGTTAGTAGAGGATTACTTTGAACTAGAAGGGGTTAATTTCCCGACTGCGAACTCAGTTGGTTGGGCACCCTTGGCTTGGCTACTTAACAAATTGTGGGACCGCATTCCTGGATTAAATAAGGTAGATGCTCGTCCTGAAAAAATTCAAGAGCGGTTTGGTTTTGTTGGTGAGCCTATGTTTATGGGATTTGTCATCGGCTTGGTTATTGGGTTATTAGCAAAAGAACCTGTTGATAAGGTATTGATAGTGGGAATGAGTACTTCTGCAACAATGGTTCTAACACCTAAAATGATGCAAATTTTAATGGAAGGATTATTACCCTTTGCTAATTCTGTTAAGAAATTCTTGAATGTAAAATTTCCAGGAAACAATTTTACAATGGGTGTGGATGCTGCGTTGACAGTTGCTAATTCAAGTGCCATTGCTACGGGTATTATCATGGTTCCGATTACCTTAGTGTTGGCTGCTATTTTACCAGGTAACAAACTCTTACCTATTTCAGATATTGCCTACCAAGCAATGTGGCTATCTGCATGGCCGGTCGCCTTTTCAAAAGGAAATATTATTCGCGGAATACTTTCCACCACGATTATAACAGCTTGTGTGCTTTTAATTGCTACTAGTTTAGCCGGCATACATACACAATTAGCTTTGGCTGGGGGATTCCAATTACCAGCAGGAATGACACAAATATCTACCGAAGATGCAGGTACACACATTATTGGTTTCATTTTAATGAAGATTGCTGAGTTTATTTCAAATATTTTCTAATATTCAGGAGGGCATACAGTGAAAATTTCAAAAATTACAGTCTATAAAGTAAAACCAAGATGGATTTTTGTCAAAATATCTACAGATGAAGGTATTGAAGGCTGGGGTGAAATGATTTCTGGAACTAAGACTGAAACAGTTGTGGCAGGAGCTTATGAGATAGGAAATCGATTCTTAGTTGGTCAAAACCCATTTGCAATTGAACGTCTGTTTCAGGAAATGCATCGTTCATTTTTCCGAGGTGGTCCTATTAATGGAACGATTGTCTCTGGACTTGAAATGGCTTTATGGGATATTAAAGGGAAAGCCTTAAATGTTCCAGTTTATGAATTACTAGGTGGAGCAGCCCGTGATAAAATCAAAGTATATTCTTGGATTGGTGGAGATCGTCCTTCTGAAGTAGTAGAGCAGGCACAAGATCGAGTAGATCGTGGGTTTACCGCCGTGAAAATGAACGCGACAGAAGAATTACACTACATTGATTCTTATGAAAAAGTAGCTGAAGTAGTGGAACGTGTTGCTTCAATTAGAGAACGTTTTGGAGATACATTGAGCATTGGTGTCGATTTTCATGGTCGTGTTCACAAACCAATGGCTAAGGTTTTAGCAAAAGCACTGGAACCCTATCATCCAATGTTCTTAGAAGAAGTGGTTTTGCCGGAGAATGAAGAACATTTCAGTGAAGTAGCCAATGCAGTTGCTGTACCACTAGCAACGGGTGAACGTTTGTATACAAGATGGCAATTTAAATCAATTCTTCAACAGGGAGCGATTGATATCATTCAACCAGATGTAGCTTTATGTGGAGGGATTTTAGAAACAAGAAAAATTGCTGCAATGGCTGAAGCTTATGATATAGCAGTTGCCCCCCATGCACCATATGGACCGATTGCGTTAGCAGCTACATTACAAGTTGATTCTTGTACACCTAATGTGTTTATTCAAGAACAAAGCTTAGGTATTCATTACAACAAAGGGTTTGATTTGTTAGATTTTGTAAAGAATAAAGAGATATTCCAATACAAAGATGGCTTCGTAGATCTTCCGACAAAACCAGGTTTAGGGTTAGAAATGGACGAAGATCGAGTGAAAGAAATTGCACAAGAAGGTTTAGTTTGGACCAATCCTAAGTGGAAAAATTATGATGGTACAATCGCTGAATGGTAGGAGATGAGTGCATGATCAATACGGTTACAGGCCCAATCGAAGCTGAGTCTTTGGGTACAACATTTATTCATGAACATTTATATGTCATTCCTAATGAGTTAAGAAAGTATGAAGATTATACCTTGGATGATATTTATCATAGTATTGCGGAAGTTATGGCTTTTAAACAAGCTGGTGGAAAAACTATCGTTGATTTGACACCAATTAATTATGGACGAAATCCGTTAGCTTTGAAAATGATATCTGAAGCTACCGGAGTGAATGTAGCATTTGTTACGGGATTCCATAAGGAAGAGTTTCAGCCAAAATGGTTGACAACGCTCAATGATGATGAGATCTTTGAGTTGCTTTATTCCGAAATAACTCACGGAGTCACTTCACAAAACCTTTTGCCAGGAGCAATGAAAGTAGGTACGAGTAAAAATGAGGTTACATTGGCTGAACAACGAATACTAGCCATAGCCGGTCAAGTACAAAAAAAAACAGGGATTCCCATTATTACGCATTGTGATGGGGGGACGATGGGACTGGAGCAAATTAATTGTTTAACAAAAAACGGTGCGAAAGCAAGTAATATTTGTTTGAGTCATGTAGATTTAACTAAAGATTTTCACTATTTAGCTCAAATCTGTGAAACGGGAGCAAGTATTTGTATGGATCATATTGGCCGAGAGTTGGCGAATCATGATGCAGACCGCGTCCAACTAATTAAACGACTGGTTGATGCGGGTTATGAAAATCAGATTTGTCTTTCAGGTGATATGGGACGAAAAAAATATTTGCCAACTTATGGAGGAACGCCTGGGCTTACCTATATTTTAACAAGTTTGAAAGAAGAACTATTAAAAGTAATGAGTGAACCAACTTTTAATAAAATGATTGAGATGAATCCAATTAATATACTGAGTAAGTGAAGTCAATTGAATCATTCAGAAGAACTAATGAAATTAGTTGCTTTCGCAGGGTTAATTCTTCTCTCTGGGTTTGGAAAAGAGGGCTTAGCTTCGGATTCCCTAGTTAAACTAGGGGTTTTATCAGGTTATTGTACTGATTATAAGTACCTGAATTATTCATGAAATACTTTTTCCGTCGTTTTATAGGCAGTTGGGTCAATAAAAAGATCAGAAAAACGAACGAGAGACTCTCATAACGTGCCACTAAATAAAAATCGTACGTTATTTTAAAAAATGGGTTGATTCTAGGCAGTACTTTGTCGGTCTATTTTTAGAAAAAGAGGTTCTTTGTCAAACATACATGAATTCGCAAGCTCATTCACCCTGAAGGATGAAAGGCAGAAACTGTAGTATACTAATGGTGGAAAGGAAAAAAAGCCGCCAGCAATTTGGAAAAGAACGTTATGTCGATTGTCAAACTGGCTTGCTTTATTTCTCGAGAACCCTGAAATATAGCCAATGAGCATGTGTATAAAAAATTGATTTTATATGAAATAAAGCACTCCTTTCCTAAAATTATTGGAAAGGAGTGCGTTTTTTATGGAAATTATTTAGGTTCTTTGTCAATTGCTATTGTTTTGCTCAAATCGTATGTTAGGAAATGCTTCGGCATTTCCTTTCCTTTTTTGCGTTATTAAATGATTTCACAGATGTTCTGTTGAATCAGGACACGCATCCGGAGATGACGAAAAGTCCGAAATCCAAAAGCAATTCTTTTGATTACTTTGATGAGGTTATTCTTTCCCTCCAATTTTCCGTTTGAATAGGGATATTTTAAGGAGTTTGTGATTGCTTCTGTGTGCTTTTTCAGATAACAAATTGCCTTTTTAAACCCATCATTCAAGGAATGTGGCAATGATTCAATGAGATTGAAAAATTCAGTAAAATCTTTTGCATCAAAAGCAGCTAATAACTCTTGATAGACTTCATAGCTTTGTCGTAGTTGGTTATCTATAGAGAGTAGGTAATCAAGCACCTCCGACTCCGTCATGTATTTCCCTTGGAAGAGGGGAAATTGCTTAAAAGGGTTCTGTTGCGAAGTTTGAAAATCAAACGCGCCCTCTCTGAACTCCAAATATCTTAGGCTGTTATTCCCATTAATACCTTGATTTCAGTAGACACCGAAAAGCCGAAGAGCGTTCCATTTCTTCGGTTCTTTTTATATATTCCTCGAATGGTCTCCATGCCCTTAATCGTGGAAGAGGCTGTACGGAGACTTTGATAAAATTTATTTCGTCGTTTAATAGGTCGATGGTCTTGTTCTATTAAATTGTTAAGATACTTCACAGTTCGGTGCTCTGTCTTAGTATATAAACCCACACTCTGTAACTTTCTAAAGGCGGAGCCAAGAGAAGGTGCTTTATCGGTCACAATTGCTTTCGGCTCACCAAACTGTTTATGGAGTCGTTTTAAGAAAGCATAGGCTGCTTGCGTATCCCGTTTCTTTCGTAACCAGATATCTAAGGTTAAGCCGTCCGCATCAATTGCACGATAAAGATAATGCCAACGTCCCTTAATTTTGATATAGGTTTCGTCCATTTTCCATGAATAGAAGGATTGTCTATTTTTCTTCTTCCAAAGATAATAGAGGACTTTGCTGTACTCTTGCACCCAACGATAAATCGTAGTATGACAAACATTTATTCCACGATCATATAACAATTCCTGAACTTCACGATAGCTTAGATTGTAACGCAGGTAGTAACCAACAGCGACAATAATGACGTCTTTTTTGAATTGTTTGCCTTTAAAATGATTCATTACTCTGTCCTCTCTGTCTTTTTTCTCAATTTTACACTAAAATAGATTTTTTGGAAAACTTTGCAACAGAACCAACAAATGAATATCAATGGTACCTACTACCATCCGACTTTTTTATACGAGTCATTGTGGAGTTTGTTGGGCTTTGTCCTCATCGTCACTATACGGAACCGAAAACAGCTTTTGCGTCAAGGAGAAGTCGCTTTGAGTTACGTTTTGTGGTACTCAGTGGGTCGGTTCTTCATTGAAGGTATGCGAACGGACAGTTTATGGATTGGCGAGTGGATCCGCGTTTCGCAAGCCTTGTCTCTGGCCCTGTTTATTGGCGCGATTGTAGTATGGTTTATACGCAGACAAGACTATCCACCAATTTATTATTATTCTGATGGCAATAAGGGGCAGAAAAAGACTATTAAGATGGTGAATTGAGCAAAAAGATAAAAAGAAGTGCAAAACTTGATATGCGTCAATTTTCGTTTGCTAAAAGTGAGCTATACTACAGTTGTAAAGAGGAAAAGGCAGTGTTCATTAATCTGCTGCGGATAAAATAAAAACACATAAAGGAGATAGGAATTATGGAAAAAGCTATATTGCAATTAGAAACGTTGTCTTGTCCAAGTTGTATGCAAAAAATTGAAGGTGCCTTGAAATCAGTTAACGGTATTGATAAAGACAGCATTAAAGTATTATTCAACTCCAGCAAAGTCAAAACCAATTTTGATTCAGCTGTCACTTCGATTGAAGAGATTCAAAAAGCTATCGAAAACGTAGGCTATCCGGTCCTTAAAGCAAAAGTCAAGGCCGCTTAACAGATTAAATGAACTAGGCAATTCTGGAAGAAAAGCTATTTTTCCGGGATTGCTTTTTTGTTGCAATCCGATTCGAGGTGCTTAGAAACGATAAAAGAGAACTTTCTAAACTTGATAGCCGTAAATTTTTATTCGATAAAAAGAGGGTATCGTTATAACTGTAAAGAGGAATAAGTGTCATTGAGGCTGTTAGATCAAAAAAATAGTGAGAAGGGACACGTATTTTTTCAAAACTTGATGTCAGTCAATTAATTACTTAGGCAATTATCTTATACTGTGTTTATCAATAAAAGAGAAATTAAATTTGGAGGGAAAAAGCATGCAACAATATATATTAAGCAAGAAAAATGTTATCACCGTCATCAGTGGATTGTTAATCGCACTCGGTTTCTTCAGTCACTTTGTTTTAGAAAACGTAGGACTTTCAGAGTGGTCTTTGATCATCGCCTCTGTCTTTGGGATTACGCCAATTGCCATTCAAGCGTTTCAAGCAATGAAAGTCAAAGTCATCAGTATTGATGTCTTAGTCAGTATTGCAGCGATTGGTGCGCTTTTTATTCAAAATTATGAAGAATCGGCTATTGTCACGTTCTTATTCTTATTCGGACACTACTTGGAACAACGAACATTGAACCAAACGCGATCTGCTATCAAAGAATTGACTGAAATGGCACCCGAAAGCGCCTTGAAACAAATGGATAATGGCGAATTTGAAGAAGTAGAAGTGGATGATGTAGATGAAGGGGATATCTTGCTCGTTAAAACGGGTGCGAAAGTTCCAGTGGATGGCACAGTCCTTACGGGCGAAGGGCATATCAATGAAGCTAGCATTACAGGGGAAGCTGTTCCGGTCAACAAGCTAGCTGATGCAGAAGTTTTTGCAGGAACCATTTTAGAAAACGGAACGATTCAAATCAGAGCTGACCGAGTTGGTGAGGACACCACATTTGGAAAAATTATTGAACTCGTGGAAGAAGCACAAGATTCTAAATCCGAAGCGGAACGGTTCATTGATCGCTTTTCTAAATACTACACACCAGCTGTCTTGGTTCTGTCAATTGTTGTATGGGCGTTCAGTCAAAATATTGAGTTAGCAATCACCATCTTGGTTCTAGGTTGCCCAGGCGCATTAGTTATCGGAGTGCCTGTCTCAAACGTTGCCGGTATCGGGAATGGTGCTCGTAACGGTGTTCTTTTAAAAGGGAGTGAAGTCATTCAAGACTTCAGCAATGTGGATACAATTGTATTTGATAAGACAGGTACTTTAACTGTCGGAAACCCAACCGTTGCAGCGACTGAACTGTATGAAAAAGATTCTGCTGAAACGCTTGGCTATCTGGCCAGTGTGGAACGGGAATCAGATCATCCATTAGCAAAAGCGGTCTTAAATCAAATTGGAGAAACAAATTTTTATCCTGTTGAAGGAACTGAAGTCGTGAAAGGCGGCGGAATCGTTTCAAGTGTAGCTGGACATAGAGTGGCTGTTGGGAATGTGGCCTTGATGGAAAAAGAAAATGTCACTCTCAGCAAAAAAGTGCAAAAAGATGTCAAACGGTTTGAACAACAAGGGAACTCTCTCGTTTTGACAGCGGTCGACGGTGAATTAAAAGTACTGATGGGCATTCGCGATCAAGTCCGTCCGGGTGTGAAAGCTAATTTGCAGGAATTAAAAGACTTGGGCGTGAAAAATCTAGTCGTTCTTTCAGGAGATAACCAAGGAACCGTTGATGTGGTCGCCGGCGAACTTGGTTTGACCGAAGCTCACGGCCACATGTTGCCGGAAGACAAATCGGCTTATATCGGAAAACTTCAACAACGTGGTCAAATTGTAGCCTTTGTTGGAGATGGCGTTAACGATAGTCCGTCCTTAGCTTTAGCAGACATTGGAATCGCAATGGGAAGCGGAACGGACGTAGCGATTGAAACATCCGATGTCGTTTTAATGAACTCGAACTTCAGCAACTTGCCTCACGCATTAGGATTAGTAAAAGCCACCGCAAATAATATGAAGCAAAATATCGTGATTTCAATTGGAGTAGTGTTGGTCTTGTTGACCAGCGTCTTCTTCAGCGAATGGATGAATATGTCTATCGGAATGTTGGTTCATGAAGGTAGTATCTTGGTGGTAATTTTCAATGGCATGAGATTAATGAAGTATAAGTTGAAAGGTCGAAAAGAACAAAAAGAAGTATCAGCACCTGCAGAGAAAGTAAAAATATCTTAAGAATAAATTAGAAGAGGCTGAGACAATAGTCCATCCTTGAAATGACAAAAGCGGAAACTCAGATTTTTAAATCTGGGATTTTCCGCTTTTTTGAATTCTTGAAAAAAAAGAAGAGTATTGTATTAACGGCAGTTGATCGTAAGTTAATTATTTTAATGGGAATCCGTGACCAAGTTCGAGCAGGTGTTAAACAAGACCTACAAAAATTAAAAATCACTTGGTGTTAAAAATCTCACTGTATTATCAGGGGATAATCAAGGCACAGTTAATTTAGTTAAAAAGGAGCTAGGATTAACCGAGGCTCATGGCGATATGTTACCTGAGGACAAGCAAGCGTTTCTAAAAGAAAGACAGTCTACTGGTGAAATTATTGCTTTTATTGGTGATGGTGTGAACGATAGCCCTTCTCTAGCTACTGCAGAAGTAGGGATTGCTATGGGAAATGGGACAGATGTGGCTATTGAAAGTTCAGATATTGTTCTAATGAATTCCAATTTTAATCGTCTCCCCCATGCTTTAGGTTTAGCTAAAGGGACATATGCGAATATGAGACAAAATATTCTAATTGCTGTTGGTGTGGTGATAATATTATTGGTTAGTTTAATATTTAGTGAATGGATGTCTATGTCGATAGGTATGTTAGTTCATGAGGCAAGTATTTTAGTAGTTATTTTAAATGCAATGAGATTAAGAAGATATCAATTAAGATAATTGATCTATGTCAATTATCTTAAAAGAAATGTCCTGTATAATTTATTTAAAGGAGTGATAGATATGACTAAAGCAACATTAAAATTAGAAACATTAACTTGTCCATCATGTTTACAAAAAATTGAAAGTGGTTTAAAACAGACAGCTGGTGTAGAAAAAGATTCTGTAAAAATACTGTTCAATGCAAGTAAGGTAAAAGTAGATTTTGATGAAGAACAAGTCAATTTGAGTACAATTGAAAGAGCTATTGAAAACCTAGGATATTCAGTTATTAGTTCAAAAGTAAAGGAAGGTGTATAAAATGACAACAGCAAATGAAAGACAAGAAAAATTAGCTGCTGAAAAAGCATATAAAGAACACATTCATCATACTAAGATTAATGCTGTAGCTGTCACAGATCATATACTTGCTAATATCCATACCTTACATGTAAAATTACATCAATATCATTGGTATGTAAAAGGCACAAATTTCTATTCATTGCATAGTGTTTTTGAGAATTTATACAATGAGAATGAGACATGGTTTGATAAGATTGCAGAACGTTTACTAGCTTCAGGATTTAAGCCAGCTTCAACAACTACTGAATTTCAGGAATTTACAATAATTTCTGAAGATCCGTCTGAAAAATATTATTCTGCTGAAGAAATGGTCATACAGTTAGTAGAAGATTTTAGGACTAATCGTGAATTCACCGTTCGTGCAATGCGTTTAGCACAAGAAGAAGCAGATGATGCATTAGAAGATTTACTAATTAGTTATAAAGATTACTTAGATATAAATATTTGGCAACTTCAAGCCTTTGTTAACAAGGATGCGTTAGAAGATGATGACTATATAGATAACGATTAATTAGGAGGAAAGTTGTATGGCACACCATCACCACCATAGTCATATAGATTGTATACGTTTAGTTCCGATTTTTAATCACCTAAATGAAGAACAAATGAGTTTAATTGCGCAATCAGCGCAAGAAGTACATTATGCAAAGAATGCGTTGTTATTTGGAAATGGTGATAAAGATGACACACTTTATATTATAAATAATGGGCGTGTACGTGTTTATAACTTAAATGAATCTGGTCGTGAACAAACTGTACGCATATTAAATCCTGGTGATTTTATGGGAGAAGTGGCTATTTTTCAAACTGAAAGTTACCATTCTAATTATGCTGAAGCAATATCAGAAGTGAGCATATGTAGAATTCATAAAAAGGATATGGATGACTATTTAGGCGCTTACCCAGAAATTATGAGAAGAATACTATCAGATGTTACGAAACGTTTACAGGTATCAGAAAAGCAAACGATGCAAGTTGGTATGGAGCAAGTAGAGTCTCGTATTATTGATTTTCTATCAGAATACGTTGAAGATGAAGAAAACCATACTTATGTGACTTTACCAATGTCGAAAAAAGATCTAGCCTCGTACTTGGGTACAACCCCAGAAACAATAAGTCGTAAGTTCTCATCATTGGAAGAGAGAGGTTTAATTAAACAGCATACTCAAAAATATGTTGAGATATTTGATTTAGATAAGTTATTATTTGCATCAAGTTAAGTTAAATGGTTCTGTGTCAAATAGTATTGGTCACCAACACTATTTATCATAGAACCCAATTTTTTAGTACAATGATCCATGGTGATATCCTTTCTTGGTGTAGTTTTGTTTTAGAAGCCTAAAATGGTAATTATGATATTGATTTTTGGGATTCTTTTCCAGCTGGAATGGACGAGTTAGCGAAAATTTTTAGAATGGTTGTCATGGGTGAAGATACCGTAAAAGGAATTGCAGTAACTATGGAAATATTGCGGATGCAGCGACTATAGCTAAAGAAGCCTTAGAGGCGTTCTGTGACTTAATACAAGAAGAAGGAAAAGGTTACTTTAAAGATCCAGAAAAAATTGCCAAATCATTCAACGTGCAATTACCATGAGTTATCGGTTAGGTAGACTTGCACAAGAATCCAGTAATGTCGTTCTAAGTGTTCTTGTACGTGAAATTCGTGCGCTTGAAAAGAACATCAAAGACTTGGAAAAGCAATCAAGCAATTATTTGTCTGCATTCGAGAATATCAATATTTGCCCGGTGTTCCAGGTATTGGAAAGGTGTACTCCACTTAATTAATCGTTGAAATCGGTCAAATTGAACGATTGGAAAATCAAACAAAATTGGCAAAATATGCAGGCTTATATTCGAAAGTCAAACAAGTAGTCACCGAATTCCAGTTAGAAACTACTTTGTAACTACGTTTTGAGGAGGAGTAAAATGCTTTCCTACGTTCGATATTACCCACTAGCGATAGCTAAATTAATGTGTCTGTGCTCCCCTAAAATCTGCTGATTTATTACTGACTAATACAGGAGGTTTTTTTATGGGACAGACAATCATATCTGCTATCGGTGTTTATATTTCCACCAGTATCGATTATTTAATTATATTGATTATTTTATTTGCACAGCTATCACAGAATAAACAGAAATGGCATATTTATGCGGGGCAATATCTAGGCACAGGCTTACTTGTAGGGGCGAGTTTAGTTGCTGCTTATGTCGTCAATTTCGTGCCTGAAGCATGGATGGTTGGATTGCTTGGTTTAATCCCTATCTATTTAGGGATTCGCTTTGCAATTGTTGGAGAAGGTGAGGAAGATGAAGAGGAAGAAATTATTGAAAGATTAGAACAAAGCAAGGCAAATCAACTGTTTTGGACAGTTACATTGCTGACAATTGCGTCTGGCGGAGATAATTTAGGTATCTATATACCTTATTTTGCTTCGTTAGATTGGTCACAGACCCTCGTGGCGTTGCTTGTGTTTGCAATCGGCATAATTATCTTTTGCGAGCTTAGTCGGGTGCTATCCTCTATTCCGTTAATATCCGAGACAATTGAAAAATACGAGCGAATCATTGTGCCCTTAGTATTCATTCCACTTGGACTATACATCATGTATGAAAGTGGCACGATAGAGACTTTTCTGAACTTTATTTTATAGATAAAAAAGCCCCTTAAATGGAAAGCCCCTTATGAAGCGACCCCCAAAAGTTAGACCAAAAAATCTAACTTTTGGGGGTCGTTATTTGTATGGCAAAATATCCTTTTGAATTAAAACTAAAAATCGTTAAAGAATATCTTAGT
>NZ_JBQASY010000034.1:0-15236 GCF_051909435.1 Enterococcus sp. 125944
ACTATAATGAACGAGAGAAAAAACTGGAAGAAGGAACGGCATTTAGTGCCTTCTTTCTGGCAAGTACCGATGAGGAAATCGATCGGATGTTAGAGGCAAAAGATGAACAAGAATTGAAACAAGTGATTTCTGAAATCAGTGCTTCTCGAAATCGTCAAGCAAGCGGATCACGAAAAAAACGTGCGTTACCTCTAGCCATTCCATTGCTTGTCAAAGGAGCGATGTTGGTAATCGGGGCAGGGGTAGCTGCTTATTCAAGCCATCAGTTCTATAAGACGATGGAAGCACAACGTGCGGAAAAGAAACGAATGGTCGAACGCTGGCGTTACCATGAACAACAAGCACAAAAGCGGCATCAAGCCGCACAACAAGCCCGCGCAAAAGCCGTTTCTCGTGCTAAACTACAAGCAGCAGCCCGCGCCAAAGCGCAAGCCACACAACGAGCTCGCGCGCAAGCCGCAGCGAAAGCGAGAAAACAAGCACAGACTTGGGCCAAACAACAAGCCGCTGCTCGAGCTCGCGCACAGGCAGCCGCAAGTGCACGAAGAAAGTCAAATGCGTCTTATGTTCCTCCGGTAACTCGTCCAAAACCAGTGATCAAAGCCCAACCCAAAGCACCTGCCAAACCTGTTGCCAAGCCAGTAACGAAACCAACTTCTCCAACGAAACCGAAGCCAACGACGACACCCAAAAATACGATGCATCAAGTACGTGCGGGAGAATCCGTATGGTCTATTTCCCATAAGTATGGCATCAGTATGAATGACTTCATCAAATGGAACAAGATCAAAAATAATCTGATCCATCCTGGCCAGCAAGTCATCGTCAAACAACCAGCAAGTACATCAAAGCCAGTGTCCAAACCTGCGACAAAATCAAGTACGCCAGCCACTTACAAAGTAAAAGCAGGGGATTCGGTTTGGGGGATCTGTGAGAAGTATGGGTTATCCGTTTCAAAATTTGTCCAATGGAATAAGATCAAAAATAATACCATTCATCCAGGACAGGTGATGCATTTACAAGAACCGAAACCGGCATCAAAACCAGCACCAAAAACTTCTCCTACGACTAACACGACGTATACGGTAAAAGCAGGAGATTCGGTCTGGTTGATTGCCAATATGCATGGGATCAGCATGAATGATCTAGTGAATTGGAATAAGATCAAGAATAATACAATCCATCCTGGCCAAAAATTGACAGTCAAACAACCTGTTTCATCAGGGAAAGCAACGACAAAAGTACCCGCTTCTACAAATCCAGTCACCCACAAAGTCTCTTATGGTGAATCTTTATGGCTGATTAGTAGTAAATATGGTGTGACTGTCGATGAATTACGCAAACAGAATGGCATCAAAGGTGATTTGATTCACCCCGGCCAAGTATTAGTCGTCAAAAAAGGTATGACCACGAGTCATTCAACTCCTGCAGAAAAAAGCGGAACCAGCTATACCGTAAAAGCAGGGGATTCTGTTTGGTTGATCGCCAATCGATACGGCGTGAGCATGGATGATCTAGTGAAATGGAACAAGATCAAAAATTATACGATCCATCCGGGTCAACTCTTAACGATTCAAACAATTGTTTCTACACCAGCAAAACCTGCGATCACGACAACACCAAAAGTAGAAACAAAACCGGCGATTACCACGACACCAAAAGCGGAATCAAAATCTGGTGTGACTACCACGCCAAAAGTGGACGAGAAACCAGCAATTACAACAATACCGAAAGTAAAAGAACAACCTGTGGTCACAACCGTTCCTAAGACTGAATCAGAAGTATTGGTTGAGAAAGCTAGTGGGGCTAGTAATTTAAAAAATCCTGAGATAGGAAATAAACTTGATTATCTTTTTGGAAAAGCTAAAGGAAATAAACATAACATTCAAAGATCACAGACTATGCAAAGTGAGTTAAGCAAGATTGGTATTTATGATACACCAAGTAGCAGAGAGCTTCTAAACAGTCATTTGAAAGATGTATTGAATGATCCTTCCAATATTTTAAAAACAGAATCAAGGAGCTATATAGCTAAGGAGTTACCTGGTCAACCAACTGTGAATTACACAGCTACTGTGAGAGAAAGTTTTCTAAAAGGGCCTCACAGTGGAGTTAAAATAGAATCTGTTTGGGATGGAGATAGATTATTAACGATAATTGTTAAAGGTGGGAAATAAAATGGTTTCTTTCGAGAAAAAAAGTTATGAATCAGCTATAGAATTAGAAGCAAACTTAGACGGAAATTTTTTCTTAATTAGTGAAGAAATATCCCAAAGTAATAAGTTTATAAAATATAGTAATGATTTTGTAGATATCGGATTTATTTACTATGATGTTGGTCTAGAACCCCAAATTGAATTAATAGCTCAATCGAATAAAATTTTTTTAGGTGTGAATAAAACTTATTCATGTTTGGATTATGATAGTAAATCTATATTATTCAAAGAAGAATTGCCGTCTCTGTTATATGAAATATTGGTGGACTCAGATGTTCAATATATTATATATGTATGTGAACTAGATATTTTTGTTTATAAAAATGATGGTTCTTTATTATGGAAAATGGGATTTAGAGATATAATTGAAGATTACTATTTAGAGGATAATAAATCGATTGTTATTGAATATAATGATGGAGATAAAATAAGTTTTTCTTTAGATTCAGGAAAAACAAAATAAAAAAGGCACTTTACTATTCGATTGGCGTCGAATAGCAAAGCCTTGAATAGTAAGCATACACTCACTAATCAAGTTGCTAATAAAAAGTTATCTATGTATAGAATAGTATAAGCTGAAGTTGAAAAAGAAACGATTTAGTTGTATCGTTTCTTTTTCTATTTTATCGCTTAATTTTAATAGTTAATTATTTGAATGATATATAAATTTTAATCAAAGAAAGACAATTTATTGTTGAAATAGTTGTTGAAGCTTTCGAGGCGTTCTTGAGGTACAGTTGAAAGCTTTATATCCACTTTAGAGGTATGCAAAAGGTTAATATGAGAATTCTCAGAAGATAATCTACTATAAAACAGTAGATAAGTCAGCGCCCAAAACTAACCATTCGTTGTAAAAGCACCGTCGTCGATGATCGCTTAGATTGGCTATACGAAAGTGAGCAACAAAAAAAGTTTGGGAATAAAAAGAAAGCGTACTGTAATCATCCAAAAGGTTAAGATGATTTTGATAAAAAAATTTAATATATTTGTTATTTTTATAATGTGATGATATAAAGTAGATCGAACAGTTGAATGAGGTGTTTATATGAAAAAAAGTCACTCCTTATCGTCCAAAACCTAAAAACGTTTTTGAAAGAGGGAGCTTAAATATTTTGAAGGAGAAAAGGGGCAAGAGTTAAAAGAGAAGAATCAAAAAAGAAGTCCAAGAAAGAAAAAATGTGAGTATATTTTTTAGAAAGAAAGGAATTGTTGTGAAACTAGACCGTAAAGATTTATAAGTAATCAGTAACCCATACTTTTTATATTTAAAGAGGTTATTTTTCTATAAATCGTTGTAAAAAATATCTAAGTTGTAGTATTTTCTTCACAAACATTCATATAATAATAGTTTTATTTAATAAATACATTGTTTTTAAACTAATTTCTATATGTGCTTTGTTGAACTAACTCTTGACATAAAATTTAAAAGGATTTATAGTTGTTACCGTAGTAGCTACTAAAAGATAAAGTGAGGATTAATCAATGGAAACGATTATTCAAATCATGAAAAAATATGATTTTTCAGAGATGGAAACAAGAGTGTATACCACACTATTGGAAAAAGGCAATCTTACAGGATATGAAGTAAGTAAAGTCTCAGGTGTACCACGCTCGAAAGTATATAACATTTTGGAAAAACTATTAAAAAAGAATTTGATTGTCGTCAATAAATCAGAACCTAAACTTTATCATGCCATCTCGGCAAATGAGTTTCTAGAGAAATTAGAAAAAAGTGTTAAAAATGATCTCTCTTTTCTTACTCAAAATCTAGGGATGATCAAAGAAAAAGATGAAGAAGAAATGCTGTGGAAAGTTGATGGCATCGAGTATGTTCTGGATAAAGCAGAGCATTTGGTGAAAAATGCAAAAGAAAGTTTGCTCATCCAAGTTTGGCATGAGAACCTCACGGATTCACTGCTAAAGACATTGCAGCAGGCTGAAAAAAGAGTCGATAAATTTGTACTGATTTTATTCAGTTCTAGCCATGAATATGATCTTCCCTTAGAAAAGTATTACATTCATGGCTTCGAAACAGACAAACTCGCTGACTTTGGGGCAAGATGGATAAACATCGTCGCCGATGAGCAAGAAGTCGTGTTTGGCACCATTAACGAAGAACTGCAATCAACCGATGTCACTTGGACAAAAAACCACGCCATGGTCAATCTAGCAAAAGAATATGTCAAACATGATGCATATACACTAAAAGTGATTGCAGAATCTTCTGAAGAACTTAAAGCAAAATATGGTGAGGACTTTGAGGGAATCAGAAAGATTTACTAGTAGGAGGAAATTTTTATGATTCGGAATATTTTGCTGGCACTAATTGTCGCAATCAATCTATATTTTATTATTTACTTTCTAAGAGACCTTTTCAAAAACAAACAAAATTTCAAAGAAGAACCAGGGGATATGCGTCTGTTGCCCTTCACGTCGTTTATCACCTTCTTTCTTTCAACATTTGGCGTTTCCGACTTTGCTATCGGAACCGTTCTTTATCCAAAGTTGAAATGGGTCAGCATGAAAAAACTACCCGGAACGTTGAATACCCAATGTGTCGTACCGGTAGCCGTCATGGCATTGTCTTATATCACTGCCATCAACGTAGGGGTCAAGACACTAGCTGTTTGTATTATCTGCCAAATTATCGGTGCATATTTAGGACCAAGATTTGTCGTGAAGTTACCAGAAAAAACGATCAAACTATTTGTCGGCATAGGATTGGTCATTGCTGCATTCTTAATTTTTATGGGACAAATGAATTGGATTCCCTCAAACGGAACAGCCAGTGAATTGTATGGCGGAAAATTAATCTTGGCAGGATTTTTACTCTTTGTCTATGGCGCATTGAACAATATTGGCATTGGTTCTTATGCGCTAACGATGGTAACTGTCTACTTGCTAGGCTTGAATCCAGTTGCAGCCTTTCCTATTATGATGGGGGCTTGTACATTCTCAGTACCGATCGGCAGTGTCCAATTCATTAAATTTGATGAATACAGCAGAAAAATCACACTTTTCACTTCAACCTTCGGTGTATTAGGGGTATTGGTCGCTGTATTCCTAGTCAAATCTTTAGATACCTATGTCTTGAAATGGATCGTAATTTTGGTCTTACTATACAGTGCATACACAATGTTGGGCAGTCAATTAAAAAAAGTTTCAGCAGCTAATTAAGGAGCGATTCAAATGTTATTTCTTAAAAAAGAAGATATTATCAAAAGTTTCTCAATGAGAGAAGCCATCGATGCAGACAAAAAAGCATTGTCATTGTATTCAGCAGGAAAGGCAAGTGTGCCTCTTCGCACCAATATCGATGTGCCAAAAAGCAACGGACAAAGCTTATATATGCCAGCTTATGTAGAAGGTGGCGAAGGTGCGTTAGGTGTCAAAATCGTTTCCGTGTATCCTGAAAACATCAAGAAAAACTTACCAAGTGTACCAGCCACGATGATCGTCCTTGATCCAGAAACGGGTATGGTATCCGCTTGTTTGGATGGTACCTATTTGACACAATTAAGAACCGGCGCTGTTCAAGGTGCAGCAACAGAACTTCTTGCAAGAGAAGATGCTAAAATCGGCGCACTGATCGGAACCGGCGGACAAGCACAGTCGCAATTAGAAGCGATGTTGACCGTTCGTAAATTAGAAGAAGTTCGGATTTTTGATATTGATTTTGACCGTGCCAGCCGATTTGCTGAAGAAATGATGCAACAGTTTTCTGTAACGATGCGCCCAACAAAAACCAGTCAAGAATGCGTTGAAGGAGCAGATATCATTACAAGTGTGACCACTTCCAAACGTGCGACATTCTCTGCTGAGTGGGTCAAAAAAGGTGCGCACATCAACGGAGTCGGTGCTTACACACCGGAAATGTGTGAAATTCCACGAGAAATAATCAAAGCCGCAGATGTTGTTATTTTTGATACCATGGACGGTGTTCTAAAAGAAGCTGGGGACTTCATTTCACCGCTGCAAGATGGGTATATTCAAAGAGACAGTTATCATGGGGAACTAGGCCAACTGATCAATGAAGAATTGATCGGTCGGACAAGTGGAGAACAAATCACAATCTTCAAAACAGTTGGTTCGGCTGTATTAGATGTGGTAGTTGCGACAGAAATCGTTAATAAAGCTAAAGAAAATAATTTGGGAAAATTGATTTATTAAATAAAAAGACCGGAAGTAAACCTTTAATTAGTACATTTATAAAAAGAGAACAAAAAAGACTGTAATCAAAATGCGATTACAGCCTTTTTTGTTTTATTTGGGAGGAGATAGATCGTGTTTATGACTGTATCGGATCATTTAAAGGTACTTGGTTTTATCCCTTTATCTAGTAGAGGGAAGTATCAATTGTATTTGGTAGATTTACCACCCTAGCTTTTCACTGGTGATTGAAGGAACATACGATAAAAAAAGTGGTAAGTATTTTTATGATTTCTATTCTATGAAACTTGATCCTAAAACAAAGAAAAGTACCCAGCACCGGATTTATTGTACGCATGTTCCTGTAAAAGTAATGTATCGTCGTGTGAGAAATTATTTATACTTCTTACATAAAAAACAGCAATCAAGGAACAGAAAAAATGCATAATGAGGAATATCAAGTGAAATTTTTATCAGTTTTGCTCTGGGGTATTGTGTATTGTCATTAGTTCAATGAGTATTAACAGGGAGGAAAAAGCAAATGAATTTTTTTCAAAATGTGTTTACCGATTTTGTTGGGGATTTTAAGTATTTGATTATGTTGGCGATGCTTGGTGGTGCGGCATATATTGCCTTTGAACGGAAAGCAAGCAAAGCCATTCCATTGATTCTTGTGCTAGCAGTAGCTGTTTGGTTAGTTGGAGATACGTCTGGCGTATTCAATTGGATTTTGGATCGTATGCGGTCATGGGGGCGATAAAATGAGCGAAATACGCAATTGGACAAAGATTTGGTATATAGAGCGAGTGTTTTATAAATTGTGGGATGGGGTCGCGTTACCTCGTCCCGTAACACAAACATTTGCGATATGGTTTGGGATTGGCTTTTTTGGGGGGATTTTTCGAATTTTTCCATTTGTTATGGAACATACGATTACTCGACAATTTTTTTGTCCGTGGTTATTTGCTTTTTTAATGACACGAAAACAATTTCAAGGAAGGAAGCCTTATAATTATTTGGCTTCTTTTCTTTTATTTCAGTGTCGTTCAAAAGAATCCTTTCATGGCCAATGGGTAAAGCCAATAGAAAAAAAAGAAATCAAACGAGGAATTCGTTGTGTAGTACGTTATGGAGGTGAAAAGGATGCGACTACCAAAACTAGTGCCTAAGATTCCTTTTTATTATTTAGAAGACAATTTAGTTTTTGGAGAAGAAGATCGTGTGTACGCTTATTATGAATTCCCAATGTATTCATATAGCTTCGTGGGAGAAGATCAGGCGTATCAACTCCAACAAGCAATCATGCGTCTGATTCGTCAAAGTCATTCTTCGCATGTTCGGTTCTTTTTTTGTACAAACGAAGAAAAAATTGAAAAAACGATTAAAGCCTCAAAAGAATTGGTGCGTTCTAAAGGGGAATTAAAAACGATTGCCTACCAACATTTAGAAGGTGTTCAGCACATTTTAGAAGAGCTACATGGAAAATATATTCAAAATGTTTGCTGGTATATTGGGATTGAGCTGGTATTAGAAGAAATTGCTCCCAAAGAAGCTCATTGGTTAAAAGAATTTCGTATTGCCGCAAAAGATTTTTTTCTCAGATCCAATGCCCGTTTGTTTGGAGACTTTGAAACCATCCCAAATGAAAAAATTCAACGATATAAGCGATTGGAGAATTTATTGTATAACCGGATTAGTAAATACTTTCGGTTACGAAAAACAACACCAGAAGACATGGTGTTTTTAGTGGAACATTTAGAAGGAAAAAAAGAACAATCCTTAGATGAAGTGATGTATCGACCAAATAGCTTTAAAGAAGAAACGAATACGTATACGTATCACTATGATGTATTGAATTTGGCCAGTGCAGGAATCACAGAAAAGAAAAATTATCTAATTTTAGAACAAGGGACAGAAAAAGAATATATCACGTATTTATCTCTTTCACGTATGACCCGTGATTTGGTATTTCCATTTCAATCAGAGATTTATTATTTTTTACAATCGGAATTGGATTTTCCAATCGATTCTTGGTTAGATGTGAATCTTTTAGATAATCGTTTGGCCTTGGCGAAAGTACGTGGCAAAAAGAGTGATTTATCTGATATTTATGAAAGTGGTATGTCGGTTGGAAAAGATGTAGGAAACAATGTACGCGAAGCTTACCAATCAGCCAATGAGTTGGAACAAAAATTAGAAGATACGCGAGAAGATTTGTATGTATTATCACTAAACATTCGCGTGTCAGGGAAGACCTATGATGAAATGTTAAAACGTGTGAGTGATGTTCGCAATTTTTTTGATGTCTATTCTATGTATTTAGAAGTACCGTGCAATGTACAGCTGCTTTTACATTTTGGAAGTTATCCAGCAGGAAGGCGAGTGATTGAGGATTATCGTCAATATGTAGGCGCAGAATTTATTGCTAGTCTTGGCATTGGTGCGACACAACAACTAGGAGATAGCTGTGGTATTCCGATTGGATTTAATGCAGAAACAGGAATCCCAGTGTTTATTCAACCATGGTTAGCGGCACAAGGAATAAAAGGAACGGTTACCAATGCTCTTGCCAAAGCATTAATTGGTTCGCTAGGTGGTGGGAAATCATTAACTGAAAATCTCTTGTTATTTTGGTCGGTGTTGTTTGGCGCCTTGGCTTTTTGTATCGATCCAAAATCGGAACGTTCAAATTGGTCCGGAGATTTGCCATATTTTGCCCCCTACTTAAAAACAGTTAATATTACCAGTGAGAAAGAAAATATTGGTTTACTTGATCCATTTCAATTGATGAGAAGAAAAAAAGATCAAGAAAGTTTAGCCTTGGATGTGCTCACCTATATCACGGGTGTAAGTATTCGGGACGAAGACCGGTTTCCTTTGTTACAACGGGCAGTAAAAACTGTTTCTGATTTTGAGGGAACAAAAGGATTACTTCTAGTAATTCAGGAATTATATGCACAAGAAGCAGCGACCGCACAACGCCTGGCAAAGCATATTGAAAGCTTCAAAGAACTATCTATTGCAGGCTTATTATTTGGAGATGGCACGAACCAACAAGGGTTAAATTTTGATGCCAAATGTAATCTCGCACTGGTTCAGGATTTAACGTTACCAGATAGTGAAACTGTACCTGAGGACTATAACTCTTCTGAAATTTTAAGTATTGCGATTATGATGAGTTTGGCTACGTATGCGCTAGATTTTATTAAACAAAATCGAAAAATTTATAAAGCGGTTGGCTTAGATGAAAGTTGGGCGTGGTTGAATGTTGCGCAAGGAAAAATTTTAGGAGATAAATTGGTTCGTGAAGGAAGATCTCGCAATGCAGGGATTGATTTTTCAACACAAAACACAGATGATTTAGGTGATGAAAAGATGAGAAGTAAAATTGGGTTGAAATTCATTTTTCGTTCGAATGATCGCGAAGAAATTACCAAAGCATTAAGCTTTTGTGGAATCTCTGTCACAGAAGAAAATATCCAGCGTGTAAAAAATCTAGAAAACGGTGAATGTCTGTTTTGTGACATCCATGGTAATATTGGCATTTTGTATGTGTATTATTGGTTTGAAGATTTATTCCATGCATTTGATACACGACCGCCAATGGAAGAAACCTACGAAGAGGAAGAATATAAGGATGAGATATTAGAAGAACTGGTTGAAGAAATTGAGGTGAATTAGATGAAACAGTGGTATTCAAAGGTTTCATTTTTATTTACTCGCCGGAAAATGGTTTTCATAAGTCTAGTCATAATGATGGGTATTTTTTTCTTTCACCCATCATTCGTAGAAGCAGCTGGTTGGATAAAAGAAACCCTAGGCGGTAAAAATGCCGTATATGATTTTGAAACTTATCCTTTAGATAATTATAATTTAGATTTTTTTGTGGATACGTCGTGGAATTGGTTGCCGTGGAAATGGGGCGAAGGAATTTCTAATACAGTTATTTACGGGATATTTGCCGTTACCAATATTTTATGGATGTTAAATGTCTACCTGTGTTACTTTTTAGGGTTTCTTGTCCAAGAAGCCTTTGAATTAGATTTTCTTTCAGAGTTGATTGGTTCGTTAAGTCATACAATTCAGAATATTGCTGGAATGAACCGTACAGGGACATTGAGTCATGGATTAGTCCCTTTCTTTGGTGGATTGTTAATTACTTTAGCAGGTTGTTCAGTAGTTTATCAAGGGATAGTGAAACAACACCCTACGCAAGCGATTCAACAAGCGGTGACATTTTTGTTTACTTTTATTTGTTGCGGCGTTTTCTTTATGAATACAAACACATATTTAGAGAAAGCCAATGGGGTACAAAAAGAAATCAATAGTGAAATGTTAACCATTGCCAAAGATCTGTTACCTGAACAAAAAGAAAAACCAGATGCAATTAAGGCCATTCGTGAGAATTTATTTGCCATTCAAATTAAGCAACCCTGGCTAGTCATGCAATTTGGGGATAGTGATATAAAAACGGTTGGTGAAGAACGTATAATCAATTTATTAAAAGAATCACCTTATGATGAAGGAGAACAGCGAAATAAGCTTGTTGAAGAAGAAGTAACCAAACAAAAAAATGGCAATCTTTCGGTACAAAAAGTGTATTTGCGTTTTGGTATGGTATTTTTAACGCTCATCGTCAACATTGTCATTAGTATGAGTGTTTTGGTACTAGTCGTTATCTTAATTGCGTCGCAAGTATTATTCTTGTTATTTATAGGATTCTTACCTGTAGCGATGATTTTCTCGTTATTTCCAAATTCAGGATCGTTATTAGGTAATGCCTTACAGAAAGTCTTTCAATTATTGTTTACAAAAATGGGTATTTTACTCATTTTAACCATTACTTTTTCTATTAGTCATGAGTTAAACCACTTATCCAAGGACAAAGGAATGATTTGGACCAGTTTCTTACAGGTGACGTTATGGTTATCTGTCTCGACACGTGTCAATGAATTATTAGGTTGGATGAAAATTGGTGGCGTACAAACACGAGCTGGGAATCGAACTGGACGTTTCTTACGTGGCATGATCTTAGGTACAATGGGTCAAAAAATGATACGAGGAATTGGTGAAAATTTTGTTGGGGGTACTGCCGGAGGTGTAGCTAGCCAAATGATTTCCAAATCTATGAGTGGTCAACGAAGTATAGCTTCTACACCTCTTATAGAGCGAGTAGGAAAAAAAGTTTCAGCTATGACAGAATTACCGGCAACGATTGAAAGTAGGGCAGAACAATGGAAGCGGACAATTCAGTATGTCCCAACCAATGCCCAATACAAAGCACAAAAAATGAAATACGATTATTTCTCTGGGCGAATGAATGAGTCAGAACGACAAACACGAGCGCGTAACCTTGCGAATGAGCGACAGAAGAATTTTTATGAAGCACGAAAAGATGCATTGCAATTAGAGCAACAAGAGAGAAAACAACGAACGATGCGTTCAATGGCGCATCAAACAGGAAAAACACAAGTGACTTCTGGTAAATTACAAACACGGAAAAGTGCAATGATTGGTCGAACAGAACAATTTCCTACGATAGAAAAAAGAAGTAACATTTCAAATGTAGCTAAAAATAAGAAATTGTCGAAGCAGGAACATCCGATTCATGAACGAAGTACGAATCGAAAGATTGAAACTCCGGTTCGTTGGACTTCGACTTCTCGTCAAAACACGAGAAAAGGTAGAACTAAAAAAGAATAAGGAGGAGGGCTATGTTTCCTCGGAAGAAAAAACTGTCTATTCTCTCTGAACAAGAAACAAGACTAAAAGGAAAGAAAGACAAGAAAAAAGAAAGCTATAAGGGAGCGCGAAAAAGGCGCTTCCTTTTTTTTGTAGGCTGGAGCTTTTTGGTTTTTAGTGTTTGTTTTGGAGTTTATAATAATTTAACTTCTCAAGATACGCATACAATCCATGAAACAAAAGTCATTGATAAACAATTAAAAGATATGACTGGAATAGAAAGTTATGTGAAAAATTTTGCATTTTTGTATTTTACAGTGAGTCTTGAAAGCGACCAACAAATAAATCGATCAAAAGCAGTAGAAAGTTATTTAGCTGATGGGCTGCAAATGGATAATGAAATAGATAAAGACATAGAAACGAATGTAAAAGTTAAAAATGTCTCGATTTGGGCAATAGAGGAACATGAATCAAAAAAACATACATTTGTGGTTATGTTTCATGTCTTATTAGAGATAGAAAAAGAATTCAAAGAGCGTGTGTATAAGGTGGAGGTATATCGAAACGAATTATCATATGCCATAGTGAAATTGCCTATTGTAGCTAGTAATGTTAAAAAAGCAACGATTAAAGTAGACACTCGGTTCGAAACAACGAGCATTTCTCGAAAAGAACAGGAAGAATTAGAGAAATTCTTATATACCTTCTTTCGTATTTATCCTAAAGCAAACGCAGAAGAATTAAAATATTATGGGACAACTCTTTTACCAATTCAACAGCCTTTAGCCTTTGAAGAACTATCGAATTTGCAAGTCGCAAAAAAAGAGGGGAGATATGAGATTCATTGTAATATTTTGTATCAAGATCAAGAAACGCACCTTTGGTTTACCATGTACTATGAAATGTCTATGAAACAATTAGAGAATGGGAACTTTCGAATTGAGGCGATTCACTAGTGAAAAAGATTTTTTTATTTAGTGGCATCTGTATGATGAGTTGCCTGTTTTTATTATTTGCGATAATTAGCATGTCTAGTGGTGAATCGAAGCACATGGATTCAGCAGTTGGTGTTACTCATACGGGAGAATATATCGAAACCTTACCTATTTTTTCAGAGATCAAAGGGCGTGGTCCGATAACAGATGAACATGCCCAAGCAGCAGTTGGTGCCGCTGTAAAGTATCAGTTATTACCGAGTGTGATTCTTTCTCAATTAGGATATGAATCAGCTTATGGGCAGTCACAATCTGGAAGAAACGATACGAACTTTTTTGGGATTACGTGGTTTCCTGGTTGTCCCTATCCACAAGGTTCTGCACGTGGGATTGGTGGCTCTGAAGGTGGTTTCTATATGAAGTTTCCGAACCTGAATGCTTGTTATGACTATTATGGATTTATGGTGGCGAGTCAAAGCAACTTTAATCAATGTGTGGGCAATAAAGATCCTGGAAGTTGTTTATTGATTCTAGGTCGTGGAGGTTATGCAGCGGCAGGTATTACCGAAGGCAGTCCGTATTATCAAAGCGCAATGAGTATCATAAAGTCCTATAACTTAACGGAATATGATGCCTTTGCGATCAAGCATTGGAATAGCCTACCAACCAAAAAAACTTCGCTTATTGCAGGAAAAAGTAAAGGCAATGCGAAGGTTTTGGATCGGATCATTGGACGATCCGTAAATAATGGGGAATGTTACGGTGGCACGGCATGGTATGTATCTCAGCTAGGTGGCCCACAGTTAATGGGTTCTGGACACATGTTTGCGATGTTAATAGGGGAAGATTATAACTGGGCAACCTATGGTTGGCAAGTGATCATGAATCCAAAGCCCAGTGACTTACAAGCAGGAGATGTGGTCAATTGGCAAGCAGGTGGTGCATTGTCTCCTGGAGTCTATGGCCACACGGGTATCATAACAGATGTCTCAAATAGTGGACAAAGTTTCTCCACCGTAGAACAGAACGCCGAGCAGGGGCGAATTATGGCACGGTATCAACGCGGCTATAACCAAGCGAAAATTCGAAGTCTGGTTCGGAAAGTGAAATAAAAGAATTCTTTCGATGAAAATTTTTAGTAGAAAAGGGAGAAGGATCGATTGTGAAAAAGTATTATTTTTTCTTTCTAAGTTGTTTTTGTTTGTTTGGACTTACTAGTTGTGGGTGGATTTTTTCTGAAGAAAAAACAGAAGTTTCCTTAATATCAAAAGAAAAGATGATACAAGCAGAAAGTTCAAGTAAAGAAAGCAAAAGAAATCAGGAAGACAAAACAGAATGCAATATTTCTGAAGAAATCCAATATTTGTTAAAGAATTTTGGAAGAAAATGGGTGAATTACACGGATATATACGAACGAAATCAATCTGTAAAAAACTATTTAACCGATCGTTGTATAAAAGAAAATGGGATTGACAACGATCCACATATACAATATAAAACAATTGGCCGTATTCATACTATCACACAAGATGTAATCCAATCGGATCAATATTTATTATTTGGAGAAGAAACAACAAATGAGATAACTCGGTTTGTGTTACTTCAAATCAAGGTGGATCAAGAAGTGCAGAAGATTGATAAAATCAAGATTTATTATGTAAGAAGTGCATATTAAAATAAAAAAGGAATTGTGGAAATTGTTTGTAATTAAATCGAACAGTGATTATTTATTTTAAATTGAAAACAGAGATAGGATGAATACTTATTCTATCTCTGTTTTCTTTTGGACTAATCTAGATATTTTTTCGTTTTAAATTTAATTTAATACCCACTGCAATAGAAGCTAATAAAATAACTAATCCAGCTAAAACTCCTGATGATTCTTTTTCACCAGTTTGGGGAAGAGTATTATTTGACTTTGAATTAGTATTTGAAACATTCTTCTCTGATATTAAAATTTTAGAGTTAGTGTTTTTTAAAGACACTGGTTTATCAGGATCAGGGTTCTCAGGCGTTACTGGAGTTTCTGGATCTGGGTTCTCAGGCGTTACTGGAGTTTCTGGATCTGGGTTCTCAGGTGTTACCGGAGTTTCTGGATCTGGAGTCTCTGGTGTTACCGGAGTTTCTGGATCTGGGAGTCTCAGGCGTTACCGGAGTTTCTGGATCTGGAGTCTCTGGTGTTACCGGAGTTTCTGGATCTGGAGTCTCAGGCGTTACCGGAGTTTCTGGATCTGGAGTCTCTGGTGTTACCGGA
>NZ_JBQASY010000035.1:0-11749 GCF_051909435.1 Enterococcus sp. 125944
GGGTATAGGTCATTTGTACTCACTCCTTATAATTCTTTGGTCGGAACTATTTTGAGTGTAGCACAAATGACTTTTTTAGTTGTCTAGCTTAATTTTACAATCGGCGTTATTTAGAAGAACAAACAACAAAAGGAATACCAGTTAAAGCAAGGATTAGTATTTACGAGGAAGAAACAAAAAAAGGTTCAATTGCTTTGAGTACCAATCGAGATGGGACAGATGTTCTAGAGATTTTGTTAGCAAGGGTTTCTCAACCAGAAATTTTGCGTTATTTGGCTGAAAGTCGAGGAGAAAGAACGAAACAATCGATTTCTCAGCAAGAAGTCCAAGAATCAGAAGAGCTTCAATCAAGTGTGCAAGAAAGACAAGAAATATCTGAGACATCTACTTTTTTGGAACAAGAACATGCGGTTGTAGAAGAAAAACTGCAACGAAGAATAAAAAAAGAACAATCCCTTGCCATATCGATGCCTTCTGAAATACAGATGGATGCAACACCTGTCAAAACGAAAAAGAAAAGCAATGTTATCTTATATGGCTTTTTGATTCTTTTATTTATGATGAATAGCTTTCTTTTTTGGAAACAGGGAACACTAACCAATCGTGTAGAAGTATCCTATAATTATGCGAAAAATCAACTGGCAATAATAGAAAAACAACCAACGATCGATACTACCAGTCGTTTTTTCCTTGCAAGCTATTTTAGTGAAGTAGGAGAAGTTCAATACAAAGAGGGATTGAAAAAATTTGTTGGAATATCGATGGAAAATTGGGATCGCCCATCAGGAAAGTTGAATAGTTTATTTTTGTACAAAATCAGACAAGAGAAAAAACAAACCAAGGTGAGTTATCTCTTGACGATACAAGAAGAACAAACCACTCAGTTGAAAAAAATTGCTTTTTCTGTGGAAATAAAGGAGGGCCAAGTTCTAGTCGTTTCTCAGCCTAAAATAGAAGAGTTTTCTTGGTAAGCTATTCGTTTCTTGAATCGCTTTTTTGTCAATGAAATAGTTTTAGTCTACTTTACTATTGGCATTTGAAATATATAAAAAATGTGCAGAGTATGAGTGTGTAATTACTTGCTATACTAATTTTTAGACTGTATCTAAGCCCGCTAAAGCGGGTTATTTTTGTTCTTAGATTACTATTTGTTTTTACTAACTAATTGGAGGGAGAATCATTTGATGAAAAAGTTTTTTAAGATAGCGCTGGTTTGTCTCATTGTTATAGGTAGCGGAATACTCATAAAAAATTCGTTTTCGGAAAAAGAAAATAGGTCTGAAACGGAGACAAGTGTTGAAGCTGTCGTTCATCCTGAATTATTTTTTGAGACGGAAGTTCTTGATACAAAGAAACCTGAGACAATTCCTTCGGAAAACGAGCTCTATCAAGGAGATCTTTCATTTGAATATGCGTATCCGGAAAAGCCGTATGTGCTAACGATTCGGTTTATAGATAAAGCGAATCATGAATATGTAGGGCCTGATAAAAAGCCATTGAAAAGAGAGAAAGAATTGATTCTAGGAAAAGCTAAAGGTGTCGTACACGTAGTTGTAAAAGCCAATAGATCGATGTTAACCCATATTCAGAAGTTAAAAGATATCCAAGTGTCCATGACATTAAATGAGAGAAATGAGAAAACGGAATGACGGAAATCAGACATGTCTTGGGAATATCTGTTCTACTTTTATCGGTTTATTTATTTTGTTCCATCTTTATAGTTGCTTGATCATATTACAAAAATGAAAGGTCATTTTTTTCTTCCCTGTTATTTATCATCATTAAAAATGATGATATTATTTCTTTAAACACCTATTTAAATTTGTTTCTACAATTTTCAGTATGATAATGATCGTTATTTTAATTAGGTGTAAATGAAGAAAGGAAGAAAAATATGTTGAAAAAAGTGTTACGATTTGGGGTATGTATAAGTATATGGTTGGTAACATCTTCCACTTTTGTGCCAAGTATGGTTGCAGTGGCCGATTCGGTGGCGATACAAGAAACGAGCGCATCTGATAGTGAGGGGGAAGAGAAGCTTACAGAACGCTCGGACGATGCATCGGATGGACAAACTGAAAAGGTTGAAGTACAGAAAACAGAAACTACTCAAACGACGGTATCGAGCAGTTCAGATGAATCAAGTGATCTTACCCAGTCTAGCGAAGAAACTGCGCCAGAAGAAGTCGATGAGTTTATCGAAGAGTCTTCGGATCCTCAGGAACAAACGATTTCTCATGAAGAAGAAACGAAGGAAGCAATTGATTCATCAACGATTGATTTTGGAGGAACACGATCTTCTGAATCATTCGGTGAACATACCTTTTCAAGTATTGAGGAACCTAGTGAAAAAATAGCTGAACCAGTCTCTTCAAATGAAGGAGCAGTTGTTTCACGGCGAAGCCGCCGAGATCTTTCTGCGGTTTCTTCAAATCAGCCAGAAGAGGAATCGGTGGTCGCGTTTGATGAAAAAGCCTTTGATGCTGCAATCGATCAATACATTGATCATGCGACAGAAGAGGAATTAGGTTTGGTCATAGAATCAAGCAATGAAAAAGAATTGACCGATGCTTTAGAATATCTTTTGTTAAATCAATTGGATGAGTCTTTTGGTGTGGAAGAACTTGATGAGCTGAAGAAGTTTCTCACTGCCGATGAGATTGAACGACTAGAAAATGAAACGTCGCTAGAGACATTTGAACAACTGCTTACGCAGTACTATAATGAACGAGAGAAAAAACTGGAAGAAGGAACGGCATTTAGTGCCTTCTTTCTGGCAAGTACCGATGAGGAAATCGATCGGATGTTAGAGGCAAAAGATGAACAAGCATTGGAACAAGTGATTTCTGAAATCAGTGCTTCTCGAAATCGTCAAGCAAGCGGATCACGAAAAAAACGTGCGTTACCTCTAGCCATTCCATTGCTTGTCAAAGGAGCGATGGCGGTGATCGGGGTAGGGTTAATTGGTTATTCAGGTTATCAGACATATACGATGATGGAAGCACGTCGTGCGGAAAAGAAACGAATGGTCGAACGTTGGCGTTATCATGAACAACAAGTACAAAAGCGACATCAAGCCGCACAACAAGCTCGCGCAAAAGCCGTTTCTCGTGCTAAACTACAAGCAGCAGCCCGCGCCAAAGCGCAAGCCACACAACGAGCTCGTGCCCAAGCCGCAGCAAAAGCGAGAAAACAAGCACAAAATTGGGCCAAACAACAAGCCGCCGCTCGAGCTCGCGCACAGGCGGCCGCAAGTGCACGAAGAAAGTCAAATGCGTCCTATGTTCCTCCGGTAACTCGTCCGAAACCAGTGATCAAAGCCCAACCCAAAGCACCTGCCAAACCTGTTGCCAAGCCAGTAACGAAACCAACTTCTCCAGCGAAACCGAAGCCAACGACGACCCCAAAAAATACGATGCATCAAGTACGTGCAGGAGAATCTGTTTGGTCTATTTCGCATAAGTATGGCATCAGTATGAATGACTTCATCAAATGGAACAAAATCAAAAATAATCTGATCCATCCTGGCCAGCAAGTCATCGTCAAACAACCAGCAAGTACATCAAAGCCAGTGTCCAAACCTGCGACAAAATCAAGTACGCCAGCCACTTACAAAGTAAAAGCAGGAGACTCAGTTTGGGGGATCTGTGAGAAGTATGGGTTATCCGTTTCAAAATTTGTCCAATGGAATAAGATCAAAAATAATACCATTCATCCAGGACAAGTGATGCATTTACAAGAACCGAAACCGGCATCAAAACCAGCACCAAAAACTTCTCCTACGACTAACACGACGTATACGGTAAAAGCAGGAGATTCGGTCTGGTTGATCGCTAATATGCATGGGATCAGTATGAATGATCTGGTGAAGTGGAATAAGATCAAGAATAATACGATCCATCCGGGCCAAAAGTTGACAGTCAAACAGCCTGTTTCATCAGGGAAACCAACGACAAAAGTACCCGCTTCTACAAATCCAGTCACCCACAAAGTCTCTTATGGTGAATCTTTATGGCTGATTAGTAGTAAATATGGTGTGACCGTCGATGAATTACGCAAACAGAATGGCATCAAAGGTGATTTGATTCACCCCGGCCAAGTATTAGTCGTCAAAAAAGGTGCGACCAAGAGTCATTCAACTCCTGCAGGAAAAAGCGGAACCAGCTATACCGTAAAAGCAGGGGATTCTGTTTGGTTGATCGCCAATCGATACGGCGTGAGCATGGATGATCTAGTGAAATGGAACAAGATCAAAAATTATACGATCCATCCGGGTCAAGTCTTAACGATTCAAACAATTGTTTCTACACCAGCCAAACCTGCGATCACGACAACACCAAAAGTAGAAGCAAAACCAGCGATTATCACGACACCAAAAGTGGAATCAAAACATGGAGTGACTACCACGCCAAAGGTGGACGAGAAATCAGCAATTACAACAACACCAAAAGTAGAAGAACAACCTGTTATCACAACGGTTCCTAAGACTGAATCAGAAGTATTGGTTGAGAAAGCTAGTGGGGCTGGGAAAACAAGTAAAGAAGTCGAAATAATTGACAAAAATGGTAGTCCTCTTGGCGAATTTGATGAAATTGACCTGAATAAAGGAATTTTCTACGAAGATAAGACTGCAAAAGGTTTAGATGTAGTAAATCCAAGAACTGGATTGCCAACTCAGACACCACAACAATTTGCAGATAAACAAATTTATCAAAAAACTGTAAATAGAATTAAAAATTTAGATATTGCGGAAGCTACCAGACCGACAGTGAATGGTAGTCAATCTATTCCTTCTTTGGAAGAAATAAAAGGTGTAAGAAAGTTTGTATTTAGACTAGATGGAAATAGTGCAGAGTTACAAAGTGCAGTAAATCAAAGTATTGCAAAATTGCAGTCTGAATTTCCAGACTATACATTTGAAGTTATATTTGGAGGGAAGTAAAGTATGTCAATCGGTATTATTATAGATGAACCAAAAAATGAGAAAGAACAACTATTTTTCATTCCGGTTGCAACTGAAGAAGTCTTTTCGAGTTATTGGCTAAAAGCTTCAAATGAATTGCAATTAAGTTGGATCCCTATTTTTGAAACAGGGATATTAATTGAGAAAGAGGATATTCCAGCAATTCTAAGAGAATTAGGACTTGTTAAAGAGTGGATAAAAAAAAATGTTATAGATATAGATACAAAAATCGATTTAGAAAAAAGAATAAACTATATTTTAGAAACATTGCCGAAAGCCTTTGAAAATAAAAACATAAAGCTTTATATAGGATAATAATAAAAAAAGGTACTCTATTACTCAATGGAAATCGATAAAGTAGAGCCTTGAATAGTAAGCGTGAACTCACTAATCAAGTATTAGAAGAGTAGATAATTATGGTAAGAAATATAATTTTGAAGTGATTTATGATAAGTCAACAAACATTATTTATCACTTTAAATATGACAGAAGACCATGGGGCCATTACCAGCAGTCCCCCAATAATAATATTGGAGGAAAACTATAATGACACAAAAAGAGTAACTATATTATTTATTAAATGGTCTAAACCAAGGGGAAATAGAAACTAATAATTTTACAAATCAGTTTATGAAAGTTTTTGATTTAGAAATAGATTATGATGAATTATCGAAAAAAGAATATATACTTTTAGGTAATATTTCTGATATGTCAGTTAGATTTTCTGATAATGTAGAAGATTTAAAATTACCTAATGTATAATATAATGAAAAGCAAATTAAAGATGAAGTATCTCGTGTTTTAAAAGAACTAACGTAAACCATATTAAAAAAGGCAATTTAATACTAGATTGATAATGATTATTAGTAAAATTCTTAAAATAGAAATTGTAAATGAGCATCCATTTTGATTTTTTTATCTTTATTTTATGTATGGAACCAAGCATATGGTAGAATACTCAATTCGAAATCTATCTCATGGTCAAAAATTTACCGAACAACAATTGTTAAGGAGTTTTCAAGGTGCTGTAGAACAAGCTACTTCTACAGGAATAAAATTTGATACTAAAAGAATAATAGGTAATTGGGAATTAATATTTAGCCCAGCTAGAGAACTAGGACAATTACCAGTTATTAAGCATGCTATGTATCTACCTTAATTATGAAAGGGGTAAATTATGAAAATTAAAAGTTATGAAGATAAACTAGTCAAAGATGATATAGAAATTGATTATTATGTACCGATCACAGTAACATTTTCAGAAAATGATGATAAGTATAGTTTGGGAGAATTTTATTATTATAGATTCGTCAATGAACATGAATCATTTATTGAAATTAAAATTAATTGTGTTACACAGAAAATTGTAGAAATAGTATTCACATCCATTAATGATATTGAAAAATCTAGTTGTTTTATTGGAGAGTATGTAAAAAAAAATCCAATAGTCGAAACAGATATTTTTGGTGAAAATTCAATTATAACTATAGAATCTGGTTTGAAAATAGTTAGAGAACAAAAAAAACTATATTTTAAATTGAATGAAGAAAAGATAGATTCTATCGTAAAGATGTCTAACCATGTATCTTTATTTCTAAATGAAAATAGTGAAATTATTGGTCTAGAGTTCTCTAACTTTTCAGATAATGAATGGGTAGAACTTAATAAAAGTATAAATTCTAACGCTTGAATTATTTTTAACTAAAAAAGGTAGGATTTTACCTGATATGAGGTTGATTATTATATTCCTGTATCTACTAAGTTTCCGAAAAATAATTTAATATGGGGGGAGATTTTGTATTATCAACTTCTCAATGATAAGAACTCTTTTATAAAAATATCTATTAACTCAAAGACTAAAAAATAGTAGATATTACATTAACTAGTATGAATGATATCGAAGATAAGGAAATTCACACTCCAATTATTGTTGAAGATGTCCCAGTTATAGATACAAATATAATTTCTGAGAAAAAGCTAATATGTAATAAACAAAATTTTCAAATCTTTAAGTCAGATAAGACATTGTATTTTGTGCTAGGTAAAGAGAATATCAAGACTGCAATAAAAATATGTGAATAGGCAATTTTTTTATAGACAATAATGATAAGATAGTAGGAGCACAGTTTTAGGATTTTCAACAACTGAGTGGAAAAAAATTGAAGCGAGTATACAACACGGGACAAACCCTATTTAAATAAAAAAGAAATAATTGATATAGCCGCAAAATTGTTTAGAAAGTAGAAAAAATATGTATGACAAAGTTGAGAAGATAATCAATGAGTGGGATCCAATTGAATTATTTCCTATGGCACCTAAAGATGAATATAGTCAAGAAATTAAAAAGATTGTTAATATTTTAAAAGATAAATCATCACTAGATAAAGAAAAATTAGCTAATTCATTAAAGATGATTTTTGTAGAATCATTTGGAAAAGATATGTTTTTTAGAGATAATGAGTCTAATATAGCTGAAAAACTATTAAATATAGAATAGATAAAATAAAAAAGGTACTTTATCACAAGATTGGTGATCAAGTAATAAAGTCTTGAATAGTAAGCTCGAACTCAATTATTAAGTGACTAGGAGATAACAAAAACTAGCTGTAGTTAGATTGAAGAAAAATTTAATAGAGTTTTCCAGTCTTTTCGAATATTTATTAGGACACAATAATATCGAATAGGAAATTTGAAATTGTCGAAACGATATTGGTGAGGAAACAATCACTGATATCGTTTTTTCGGGATCAAAAAAAGTAATTAGATATTTCTAAAAAAAGAACTAATCTTGGCTAAGCTAGTAACGAAACCAACTTCTCCAACTAAACCGAAGCCAACGACAACCCCTAAAGTAGAAGCCAAACCAGCGATCACGACGACACCAAAAGTGGAATCAAAACCTGAAGTGACTACCACGCCAAAAGTGGATGAAAAACCAGCGATTAAAACGACACCAAAAGTAGAAAAACAGCCAACAATTACAACAGTTCCAGAAATAGAATCAAAAGTCAATATTGAAAAAAGTATTAAAACACTAGATAAACTTTCATCAAGAGAAATAAGTAATCTTTCGTTGAAGGATTTAAAAGAGATGTTACCAAATCACTGGAACATATATGAGAATAATGGACGTGTTCATGTAAAAGATGGAAAAGTTATGAGAATAAGAATAGATCCTGCTGATAATGTAACTAAATATCAACACATGCATATATATGATATTAATGGCAACTCTCTTGATATAAATGGTAATATTGTTGAGAGAAACAGTCCATCGGCTCATATTCCTTGGAATGATAAATAAGGGAGGATTAAGGAATGAATTTTGCAGATATAAAAAGTAAATTGAAACCAATCTTTTATAACGACATGTCTATACTAGACGTTCATTCATGCTTTTTCATGGATGAAATATATATATATATAGAAATAGACGACAACTATTGTTGGAAAATTAGTTTTCTATCATGTTATAAAGTTGATTATGAAACAGATGCTAATTGGAGAGGAGATTATAAAGTTAGGGATGTGAAACCCTCTTCTGGCTACTATGGACAAGAAATCTTTGTGAATATAAATTCAGAGAATGAAGATTTTGTAGAATTTACTATAGATCTGACAATTATGACAATGAAAATCATTTGTAAATCTATTGAAGTTGAAAAGATAAATCGTGAAGATATTAAATTTTTTTGGGAAACTAAATAACTAAATAAACATCCTCAAAATTTGTGCAGTGGAATAAGAGCAAAAACAACACGATCTATCCAGGTTAAAAATTGACGATCAAGCAACTTATTTCATTAGGAAAACAGCGACAAAAGTTCAACTCCTGTAGGAAAAAGCGGAACCAGCTATACCGTAAAAGTAGGGGATTCTGTTTGGTTGATCGCCAATCTATACGACGTGAGCATGGATGATCTAGTGAAATGGAACAAGATCAAAAATTATACGATCCATCCGGGTCAAGTCTTAACGATTCAAACAATTGTTTCTACACCAGCAAAACCTGCGATTACCACGACACCAAAAGCGGAATCAAAATCTGGAGTGACTACCACGCCAAAAGTGGTTGACAAACCAGCGATTACAACCACACCAAAAGTAGAAGACCAACCTGTGGTCACAACCGTTCCTAAGACTGAATCAGAAGTATTGGTTGAGAAAGCCAGTGAAATTAAAAGGGAGTATAAATATAGTCATAGTGTAATTGAAAAAGTAAAATTAGACCTCCTATATCATGATTTTCCCAAAGGCTTGGATAATGATATTTTATCTAATCCAGTAGTAACTAGAGCGGATGGAAGGATAGAACACTTAGCTAGAGGATCTGTAAATGGTGAAAAAGGGATTTACCATATTACAGTAAAAGGAGATAGTATTATACACCGTACATTTATCCCTGAATCTGACTGGTCAAGATTCTCTAAAGTAAAATGAATTACCAGAACTTATAAAGATACCTTCATTAAGGTAAAGGAGAAAATAAAATGAAAAAATATAAATATACTATATCAGGTGAGTATAACGATTGGTGTGAATTTCAAAAAGGCAATGTTCTTATTCATAATGGTAGTTTACTAGGAATGGTAAAAAAAGTAGATTCTGAAAATCTTTTAAGAGTGAATTACGGTACGGAACAAGATTTTTATTCAATAATAAAATGTATTAATGACTTAAAAGTGGCAGTTCCTCGGGAACCTGATTTACTTCAAAAAGAATACAAATATCAACCTATAATTTTTGACAGCATAGAGTTTAAAGAATTTGTTGATAATAATTATTTTGATGAAGAGTTACTAGAGTATTTACCAGAAGTGAAAAAGAAAGATTTAGTAAATATGTGGCTTTTATCTAGTCCTCATCATAAAAATTATAAAGATCTGAATGAAATGAAAAAAGATATGTTGGATAACATATTGTTTTTCTCAGATGATAATTACACTGTATCTCAGTTAAGTAACATGATTAATACTTCTGAGTTTTCAATAAATCCAATCCCCGATAACTATGAATTGGTAGTGATTTATGTGGATAGTGATGAAGAAAGAATTTATGAATGGAATGGTTTGATAAAGCTTGATAATAGAATATATTTAAGGCTGGATGGTAGATACTATTTGAATTGTTGAAAATAAGCTATATATATTGATTTAAAACAAAATAAAAAAGGTACTTTACTATCTACTTGACGTCAGTTTGTAAAGCTTTGAGTAGTAAGGGGTAAGCTCACTAATTAAGTTACTAATAGGGTATAAGAACTAAAGTTGAAAAAAGAAGCGATTTAAAAGAGAAGGAGTGAGAGAAGATGGAGATGATGGATGATAAGAAATTTTATCGACAAATGGAACGTTTAAAATAAAAAACATTTTGGGAATACTTGTCTCATTCTTATCGATTTTTTTCTTTTGTTCCGCTCCTATGCTTCCTTGATTTTTTAATTTATCCACATTTTTCATGGTGGTTTATTCTAAAATTATTTTTATTGTTGCTTTCTTTATTCATTTATGTCTATTGGATGTATGTTTTTTATAGAAGGATTGCTCGAAAGAGAACAATTTCTCTTCTCTTTCTTCGATTATTTTTTATGTATGCCGTATGTAATAGTGGATTCATGATGATTGTCATGACGAATTTCTATCGAACCTATGGGGAAAAAGTAACTCTTCTTTATCATTTTATTGGTGCAGTTGTTTTTGGAATGATTGTGGGAATCGTCTATGCAGGGTGTTCTTATAAACGAATAAAAGAATATTTAAGATATAATAAAAAGTAAGGTGAATGGACGTTGGATAATGAAAAGAATCGAATGGTTTATTCCTACAAAATTCTGATTAGTAAAGAGGCAGTAAGAGAAAAATATGAGTCGTATTCGTTAAGAAATCATATGATGTTCCAAGTATATGGCTATACGTATAATCCGTATGATCCGATCAACTATACAATCAAACTTTCTCTAAGAAAAATGACATTGACGATAAGTAAAAAGTAGAGTTTATACAAGAAAAAGAAATGATGTGATTACAGTAATACCTAAATAAAGGAGACTGAAAAAATGAAATATGATGAATTAGACTTGATGGAATTGTTTCTATCTGAAAGTGAAAGTTTGACTGATAATATAGGTGATGGCAATATAATGTATAAAATTAGCAAAGATGATTTTACTTTAAAAATCTTTATAAGAACCTATGAAAATCAAATTAGTGTGTTCTTGACCTATAAAGAAAAAGAAATTTTTTATGGAGATTTTGATAATATTACTGAATTAAAAAAGGAAGATACGTATTTGAGAATTTTAAGAGAAGATAGTACAATTGCTAGTCTTTGTTTTGGAACAATGCTTTCTATAAGTATTGAAAAACAATAATTGAATTATTAAATAAAAAAGGTACGACCAAGAGTCATTCAACTCCTGCAGGAAAAAGCGGAACCAGCTATACCGTAAAAGCAGGGGATTCTGTTTGGTTGATCGCCAATCGATACGGCGTGAGTATGGATGATCTAGTGAAATGTAACAAGATCAAAAATTATACGATCCATCCTGGCCAAAATCTAATCATAAATAATATAACGAATAAAGAAGCACAAAAAAAGCTGAGGAATTGGGATATATAAAGACAAATGAACGATTGTATGGACAGCCCGTTTTCAAAAATACAAAACGGAAACCCCAATATATAACACCGGATGTTGACTCTCATAATGGTGGTACTTGGAAAGGCGCAGATAATGTCAAGGATTTGGGAAGTAAAGATACTAGAAGTGGGACTTATGATGAAGATC
>NZ_JBQASY010000036.1:0-8209 GCF_051909435.1 Enterococcus sp. 125944
GTATAATCCGTATGACCGGATCAACTATACGATCAAACTTTCTCTAAAAGAAATGGTATTGACGATGACTAAAAAAGATGGAAGTCCATTTTCCGCAAATGAATGGGCATTTTTTGATCGAATCCTTCCGGAAATTTTTGAGGATTAGAAATAGCGTTCATGCAAGAAAAAGAAATAAGAGGTGAATGAACGGATCGAAGCGAATGCTTCGGCCTTTTTTATTATTTACTTTAGTCAGTTTCGTACGCTAAGCGAACGAAACAAAAAAACGCGCGTTTCTGCGCGGGAACGAGAGATTGTAAAAATAGAGTATACTTAAACGTTACAAAACAGAATCTTGCTAAATCAAGCTTCTATTTGTAAATTATAAGTGTAAAGAAAATGGAGTGGGAAATTATGCGTATTGGTTATATTCGTGTATCATCCACTGACCAAAATGAATCACGTCAGATAGAAGAAATGAAATCATTTTCTGTTGAAAAATGGTTTATTGAGAAACAGTCTGGTGCAACAATCAAAGAGCGACCAGTCTTTCAAGACGTACTTCAATTTGTTCGTCCAGGAGATACACTTCTAGTTGAAGCAATTGATCGATTAGGGAGAAATTATGATGAGATCATTGAGACGATTCAATGGCTGAAAAAGCGAGATGTTCAATTAATGATTACTAGCTTGCCAATCATGACAGAAGCAATTGATCATCCTTTATTGGATCGTTTCATCAAAGACCTCATACTACAGGTTCTAGCAATGATGGCAGAACAAGAACGTATGGAATCAAAACGAAGACAAGAACAAGGAATTGCTTTGGCGAAAGCAAAGGGACATTATCGAGGTCGACCTGTAGATTATTCTCCAGTAAGTAAAAATCGACAAAAACAAATTATCTATACTCGTATTGTGGAGATGTTAAAAGCCGAGTGGGGAATTAGTGCAATTGCAAGAGAAACTGGGGTTAGTCGACCAACCATTTATAGAATCAAAAAAGAATTAGAAATGAAAGGAGAGGAGTGAGGTGAATAAGAGAAAGAAAAAAATTTGTGTAAAAATTCAATGGTTGGACGGACGAGAACAGCTCTTTAAATTACCAAATGATTTGCAAGAACCTATGTTCAGTTATAAAGAGAAGAATCCTTACTTATGGAAAGACCTACTAAAAGGAGGATTGATCAATATTCCAACAAAGAAGTATCAAAAAAAGAAACAACCACCTATGACGGTTGTCCGTATTTTAGATGTATTTATCGCGAAACGTTTTCCAAAGAAAACGACACGAGGCCAATTTTTAATTCAAGAAAATTGGCAACAAATAAGTATCCGACATTTCATTCAAAATTATCGGTTTCTTCGTCATGATTATCCAAGGTTGACGCAACTCCGTATTTTAATAGCGTACTTTCGCTGGTATGTACGGTTAGTTATTGAAAGAAAAAAAGGGGGATTTTATGACTTATTTTGACTACATCAAACAGGCACTACTAGAAACGATCAATGAATTAACCATTGAAAATATAGAAGAGAAAGAAAGATTCATTCAAGAACTTTGGCAGGCGCTCGTTCTTATTTCTTCTCTAGAAAAGAAGATTCCTTATAACGAAACAGTAGTACAATCTGTGGTTGAAAAAGAAGTAACAGGCGAACGATTGATTCGCCGATTACGTGGTGGTTGGCTAGAAAAAGCACAGGTATATGTTCCGGAAAAGGTTATACGAAAGAATCAGTGGGAAACAGGAGATTGGATTGATGTCAAGAAGGAAGATGAGCAATACTATCAATTCCAATTGGTAAAAAAGGAACCACTAGAAGACAATCGTGAGGAATATCCTTTCTGTATTGTGGAGAAGTCAGATATTGGTGAACTTTCGATTACAATTAAAGATGAGACACTTGAAATTCCAGTAACAATCATTTTATCCAAAACAGATATTCAACGGTTCCATTTAAAAGAGGGAGATGTCATTGACTATGCATCCCCTAAGAACGAATTATTAAAAGGTGTTGTTATTTGGAAACATAGCGTACCTAAGCAAACAATAGAAAAAGAAAAAACTTTACCACTACACATAGAAAAGAAAAAGAAAGATATAGAACGAAAAAAAGAGCAGATTCCTAGTATATTTGATGGAAAACAAATATTAATGGTTGGGGGAGATCACCAAAAATTACAGAAGAAGAATCGAGAAGCCGTAGAAAAACGGAAAGGGATATTTTTATATTTAACCGGGGATGAATCTGAAAAGCGTATACGTGCTACAGTGAGAAAAGCTGATATGATTGTTGTATATACACAAAGTGTTGGTCATCAAGGAATGTATACCGTTAAAGAGTTTAGTAAACGATACGAGATTCCAACTTCTTATACTAAAACAATAGGTGTTCATTCGTTTATCGAACGATGTCGTTATTTGTTAAAAAAATCAAATTATAATTGAAAATGACTGTTCATTTTCAATTGACAAAAAAGGAGTATCATTTGTAAAATAAATTTGTAAAGAAAATATAGGACGGAAAGGAGGACGGGGGCTTTTTGTTTATTCTTTAACAATAAGTGAAGGAAGTGAACAAAGTGACAAAGAAAAGAACGCCATTGATTGGTATGCTCTTGTTGTTGTTTTCTTTGTTAAGTCTTGGAATATTTAGTACATGCGCTTTTGCGGAAGAACAACCAGATTCAGAGTTATCTTCAATAATGACACCTGTTACATCTGAAGAAGAGAAAATAAATTCAGTAGAAAATTCAACAGAGAATATCCTTGTAGAAAAAGATGCTGATTTAGAAAAAACTGGAATAGATGCTGCTTCTTTAACTGAAAATCAGTCAGTAACTACTTCATCAGAAAATGTTGAGGTTGAAGAAAAAACAAATGTTCAACCTATAGAAACGGTAGATTCTGAAGTTAGAAATGAGACCGCTATCTCGGATGAAGCAGAGGAAAAGAGTCCAGAAAAAGAGATTGACGAGAAATCTGTCTTGATAGATGATGAATCTGAATTAACAGCTACATCTAGTGCTCTAAGATCTACAGAAATGAATTCTTCTTTAACAAAGAGAGAAAAAAGAGAGACAAGTCGTTCTTCATTGGAAAATAATAGTTTTCAATCACTAAAAGAAACACTAGAAGATCCAAGTCGTTCGCAGGAAATTTGGGTTTCAGGTGGAGAATATCGTTTTACAGATACAATCACAGTTGCTAAAGATCTTACATTGCGTAATCGTCCGAATGAAAAAGTGTTGTTTATATTTGATTTGAAAAATGATAACAATTTTTCATTAGGTAAAACAATGTTTAATGTTTTATCTGGTCGATTTACGTTAGCAGGAGAAACTAATGATTCGATTATTTTTGACGGATTAGGAAAAGAAATTGGACAAAATAGATACGAAAATATGACCAATACTTCTGATAAAGGAACATTTATCACAGTTCATAAAGAGGCGGAAGTAATTATTGATCATGCAACATTTCAAAATTCCTATAATTCAGGAATGCAGTCGGCTCCTTTGTATGTAAATGGTGGGAAAATAATTTTTAATGATGGTGTTGTCAAAGGAAATCTTTTGTCCCATTCCCAAACAATTGGCAATGTTTCATTGTCTCCAACGAGAGATTTATTAAATGGGGAAAGTTCTTCTGCAGGAATAGGTGTTAGAAATCAAGGAGAAGTTGTTATAAATAATGGGCAATTTCTTAATAATCGCACACTTTATGACAGTGGAGCAGTAATTGCAAATACTGGAAGTTTAGTAACAGTTAATGGCGGAATATTTGAGGGAAACCATTCTGCTGTTCATGGCGGTGTAATTTTTACTGGGATAAAAGGAACAACAACTATTTCTGATGGAGAGTATATCAATAATACTTCTGATAATGGTGGCGGTGTATTGTTCTTTGATTGGGCAAGTAATGGAACAATCGACGGTGGTTATTTCAGAAAAAACAAAAGTCGATTTGGTGGTGTTATAGGGACAAGTGATCGCTACATTTTAGGGTCTGATGCTGGAAGTACAATTAATCCTATCGCAAAAGATTATAGTCATGAACAATGGAAACAAATGGGCTATGGTGTACATTTAACCATTAATGATGGCCTTTTTGATTCCAATCATGCATTTGTAGGTGGAGCGTTATACATTTCAAGTGATGATACGATCATAAAAAAAGCGACCATACGTAATAATGAAGCTACTAGGTATGGTGGTGGAATTTATTTAAGTAGTGTGCCATATGTTTTGAAACTGAACAATATCTATATTCATAACAATCAAGCAGTAGATGATAAAGATATTCCACTAGTTATGAGTAACTTAAAAGATAAAGTGGTTTTGATGCCTGGAAGTGGTGGAGGTATTTGGTATTGTCCGACAGGCACGAGTGAGATTTATGTTTCAAATGGTGTAGCTTTTGATAGTAATATAGCAACACATAGTGGAGACGATTTTACAAGTGTTCGTAAAGAAAAAGACACTGATTTTCTAGTTACCTTAGACCCTCGTATGCTAGGTGGAGGCAAAGTTTATTGGTATATTGATGGAGATAACGAAAATGAAGAAGTATCTCGGTATTCTGATAAGCAGGTTGAATTTGACATTAGTAATGTGGTAAATCATTCGATCAGCTTAAAAACTACTTCTAATGAAGGAGCATTACAACTAGCTAGACAAGCTGCTTCGGTTATATTTGAAAACAACATAGCAGCACGTGGTGGAGCGATTGGAACAAATGGTAGTGTCATTTTTGGAGATAAAGGAAAAGATTTCTCTTTAGAAGTGAAAAAAGATTGGTCCGCAGAGCTGGAAAATGAGAAAAAAGAAGTAACAATTGAATTGCTTGTTAAATATGGAAATAAAGAATTTCTTATTGATACCGTCCAATTAAATGAACAAAATAATTGGTACTATCAGTTCACTCATTTACCATTAGAAGCAGGATACCAACCCTTAGAGTATGTTGTACGGGAATCAGGAAATGAGTATGTTGTTACTTATTCTGACAATAATGTATTATCGTTAGATATAGAACCTGACTCTTTAGTAACCATTGTTGTTCATAATAGTAAACCAATAGAACCAGAACAACCCACTGTTCCAGAGGAACCGGAAGTACCAACAGAACCAGATAAACCAGTTGAACCAGAACAACCTACTGTTCCAGAAGAACCAAATAGACCGGAAAAACCAGATCAACCAATTTTTCCGGGAACTTCAACAGTTCCTACAAAAACTACAAAAGTAAGTCAAACAAAAGAAGCAGAAAAACACAATATGATAAGTCTTTTATCTGAAAAAAGTATTTCTAATGAGGAAACATATATGGAAGTCTTACCTAAGACAGGAGAAAAAGAAGCTACTTATCTTATTTTACTAGGACTTAGCTTTATTGTTGTCTCTTTGAATTTTTTAATAAAAAACACAGTAAAAAAATGATTATCCGCTAAAACACTGTACTTATCAGCATTTCAAGGGATTGAAAACATTCATTTTACTACTTATTTACTACTAACGAATGAGCCTTGATACGCCGATATTCCGAGATTTGCAAAGATATGGTACAGCACATCAGTATTGAAGTATCAAAATTGAATAACACTCATAGACTATGGAACGCCCAAAATCAGCGTTCCTTTTCTATTTTCAGCCGTTCAGAAATGGACGGCTATTTTATTACCCAAATGAAAGGAGCATTAAGAAATATGAATAAGAAATTAAAGCGATTGCTTACAGGTATGCTTACCCTTGCAACCGTATTTACCGCCCTGCCAGCTTCGGCAGTCCATGCGTCAGAAAAGCAATACTGGACGGACGCAGAGGAAAAGGCAGGATATGTAGAAAAGGTTATGAATGACGGCAGTATCGGTTCTACATTCCATGAAAGCATTATGCAGGTGGAGGGCGAAACGGCTTACTGTATCGACATCAACACCTCTTTTGAAAATGGTTATAAAACACGTTCTGACGCAAGCTCACGCATGAGTGCCGACCAGATAGCGGATGTTGCCCTGTCCCTTGAATACGTCAAGCAGTATGGGGCAAGCCATAAGGGGCTGAACCATAAACAGCTTTACTTGCTGGAACAATGCGTTGTGTGGCAGAGGTTAAGCGTTCATCTGGGCTGGCAGTGTGATAACGTCAGAGCTTCCTATGATGAAATCTCAAAAGCCGTGCAAGATGAAGTCTATGCTGGGGCAAAGGCACAGGAAGCAGACGGAACGGTGGACGCTGAAACCATGACAGACACAACGGCATTTCTGGAAACGTTCTTCAAGCTCTATCCAACCGCTACGGAAAAGGAACTTGCCTATTACGTGGCTGGGAATGCCCTTGAACCGATAAACGGCGACTATCTGTATTCAGAGTTGATAAACCCTATATTCACGCAGGATGGGGAAAATGTGAAAGTGAGCGTGTCAGTGAAATTCCTTGACAATCAAACAAAGGCTACACAGATTTCACAGTTTGAGCTTGTACTTCATAAAGATAGTAATTGGAAGATTATAGGATAACTTTAGATAATTAAGGCTTGCAAAATATTAAACTGTCATTTTTGCAAGCCAGTTCTAATTACATATACGTATGATTGACAAATACAAAAAAATTGATTATACTGTTTATAGTGAATATGAACACTAGAATGTTAGGGGGGTGGTAAATTGAAAATTATTATACAAAATTCATCTGAAGTACCCATTTATCAACAAATATATGAACAATTAAAAGAAGAAATACTTGCAGGTAAGATTGCACAGGGAGAAATACTTCCTTCAATAAGACAATTATCAAAAGAATTAAAGGTTAGTGTGATTACAACAACAAGAGCTTATACTGATTTGGAGAATGATGGATATATTATGATTGTTCAAGGTAAAGGCTGTTTTGTAAAAGAAATTAATCGAGATATACTTGAGGAAAAAGTATTATCAATTATTGAAGAACATTTCACGGAAATATGGAAATGTGCAAAAATGTTGGGTAAATCTAATGAAGAATTATTTGAAATTATCAAAACTTTAACGGAGGAATTAAATAATGAAAACTAAAGCTTTAGAAATTTGCAATTTAACAAAAACATTTAAAGATTTCAAATTAGATAATGTTTCATTTACTTTACCAGTAGGCTTTATAATGGGTCTGGTTGGAGAAAATGGTGCAGGAAAAACAACTACCATAAAACTGATTTTTGACCTATTGGAAAAGGAAAATGGTGTGGTAAAGGTATTTGGAAATGATACTAAAAATGGTCATAATTATAAACAAGATATTGCTGTTGTGTTTGATGATTTATTTTTCGTAGAGGATTGGAAAATTTCTGATATAGAAAAAGCAGTTTCACCTTTTTATTCAAAGTGGGACACAAAATCTTTTCATACTTATTTAAATAAATTTAATATCAGTATGAATAAAAAAATAAAGGAATTATCAAAAGGAATGAAGATGAAATTAAATCTTGCAGTAGCACTTTCCCATCAAGCTAGATTATTAATCTTAGATGAACCAACAAGCGGTTTAGACCCTGTTGCTCGTGATGAATTACTAGATATTTTACTAGAGTATATAGAAAATGAAAATAATAGTATCCTTTTTTCTACACATATCACTTCTGATTTAGATAAAATCGCTGATTATCTTACTGTTATGAATGACGGTAAAATATTTTATACTGGTGTGAAAGATGAACTATTCGACAAATATTGTATAGTTAAAGGTGGGATTGAGGATTTAACACCTAATATAGAAACAAAATTAATAGGGATTCAAAAAGGTAAAACAGGATTTACAGCATTATTAAATGTGGTAAATATGAAATATATTTCCGATAGTATAATTGTAGAAAAAGCTACACTTGATGAAATCCTAATTCATATTAACAAATAAAGGAGTATGATTAAAATGACAAAACAATTAATAAACTTAGATTTTTACGCAATGAAACCATTATCCAAATTTATGTTTCCGTTTTTGCTTGTTCCAATTATTTTAGGAATAGTAGCAGACTTAGGAACAAGTATTATGGTAACTCTTACTTTTGTAGCCTTTATGCTGAATGTTTTATTTTCAATTACAGAGCGGAGTAATTTTAATAAGTTGTATGGAACTTTACCAATCTTAATTGTCAAATTAAGTTAGACAGATCATCAATACTTACGTAACTCAAAAATACTTCCAAAGGTGTTCGATAATCCAGTGATTTTCTAGGAATATTATTTCGTTTAG
>NZ_JBQASY010000037.1:0-7792 GCF_051909435.1 Enterococcus sp. 125944
GAGACGCAATAAATTCTATCGAAGTTTACGCACTGCCTCTACCACGATTAAAGGCATGGAAGCCATCCGAGGATTATATAAGAAAACCCGAAAAGAAGGCACTCTCTTCGGATTTTCGGTCTGTACTGAAATCAAGGTATTATTGGGAATCCCAGCTTAAATCATAGATACCGTAAGGGATTTTATTCTTTATTTAAAACTTTGCAACAGAACCGCCAACTTATTAGGTCGCCAACCTCAAGAAACACGTGGTAAGTTCAATATTGGTAGCCTCTCTAAACGACCTAAATCGGTCAGAAGCAGACAAGAGTTTGGGCATTGGGAATTAGGTACAATCGTTTCTTCACGTGGAAAGAGTACAGGATGTTTAGCGACCTTCGCAGAGCGTAAAAGTCGGTTATACATTGCTTTTCTGATCCCGAACCGCACTAAAGATGCGATGCACAGTGCAATTGAGAAATTAACAAGGAATCTACCTGAGCACGCCTTAGAATCATTTACTTCCGATCGCGGGAAAGAATTCGCTTGTTATCCAGATGTAGAGGCATCAGGTATTGATTTCTACTTTGCAGATGCTTACAGCGCTTGGCAAAGAGGAACAAACGAAAATTCTAATGGCTTAATGAGCGAATTCTTTCCGAAGAAAACTGATTTAGCTACGGTGAGCGAAACTGAATTATTCACGGCTCTATGGCTAATGAATAATCGGCCAAGAAAATACCTGAATTATCAAACACCTTTAGAATCATTCATGCACGAAACTTCATTAATTGAGTAAAGAAAAAATGTCGCAATAATTATTGCAATTCGTCATAAGGTTTGTTAGTTATTCAGTAGACATTACTTAGACATACACTGTTTTAAAATACGAGAGTGCACCGATCAAATTTGCGTTGTTTGAGTAAGCGCAAACCTCAATTTTTACTTTATGCAACATTTTACCGAAGAAGCCCATTTCTTCAAATAACTGATCGTATTGTTTTTGAATCGTTTTAACTAACAAAGGTTGCGCGCTGATTCCCCCACCAATCACTACTTTTTCGATATCCAAGATTGCCTGAACATTCATGATCAATGATGCAACGTTTCGACAGTAACCTTTGAATAAAGACAAAACCCTCTCGTCATATCCGTTCTCAATTTCGCGAAAGACTGTTTGTCCATCATCGGGATCCTCTAACGCTAAAAGTTGACCACACTGATTCACAAAATGCACTGCTGACAATTTTCTTCCCACCATCTGACTAGTTATGGGGCCCGCATCAATATTCGCATTGATGAAACTGAACTCTCCAGCTTGATTGTTGGCACCCATCAATAAGCTGTTATTCAGGATGATTCCTCCGCCAACGCCACTTCCAAGAATCACGGCCGCACCATCTGCTGCGCCTCTTAGATTGCCTTTTGTATGTTCTGCCAACGCCGCTGCCTTACCATCATTTATTACCGTGCAAGGAATAGCGAAGTTTTTTGAGATCAATGAAGCTAACGGCGTTTCGTGCATAAACGGCAATGCGCCGCCATAGTAGACTGTTCCATCTGACGTAACCTTTCCAGGACAACAAATCGCAACCCCAGCAATTTCACGATGTTGTCCAATCAGACCATACAGCATTTCCGTCAGCATTCCTTTGCTTTTTGGCGTTGGCACTTTATCTTGCTTCTTCATACCAAATGCTTCATCCACAATGGCATACTTAATATAAGTACCCCCAATATCAATTGATAAATAGTCACGTGTCGCCATTCCATTCCTCCTAAAAAAGCGTTACAAACGCAGTCTTGTTTGCAACTCTTCGTACTGTTATTTTGCCTCTGACTTAATGACGCTACTGCCATTGATTTTTATAGGTTATGAACCAATCAATTGCTTTGCACGTTGAATGACTGTTTTCCCATCCATACGGCCATATGCCGCTATGTCAATCGCTTCAATAGGGCAGTCTACTCCACTTTTTATTTTTGCTAATTGAAAACGAACTTGAGGACCTAACAGGACTACGTCTGCACCTGCTGTATGTTCTTTGAAACCTGAAACAGAGTGCGCCTCAATCTTCACATCAAAATTGTCTTCCTTTGCTGCTTGTTCCATTTTCTTAACCAATAAACTCGTTGACATTCCTGCTGCACACAGTAACACTATTTTTTTCATCGTTTACTCCTCCTTTAAGCATCCTTATAATTATTAAAATCTACAATTTCAATATTATTTTGCTCGATCCAATTTTCCAGCCACTCGCTGCACAGAAATTCACATTCCATTGGACGTATGAACGTATAGGAAGAATGATCCAAGATAAATTGATCTAAAAACCCCGGATGAAAAACTGCAACCGAACAATACTGAGCATTTATTTTTTCTAAATTATGTTCAAAATATTCTCTAGGGTCGTAGAGACCATCTTCATTGAAGCGCAATAATTCCAATCCGTATATTTCATTTTCATTTTCCCATTTTTTATCGAATGAAGGCATCGAAAAAAATAAGTGCTGTTCATCAGCAACTGCCTTTACTGCCTGGAAAAATATAGGCGACAGGATAGCATGACCATCGACATAATCCGGTTTTTTGCCTGTGATTTGTTCAAATCGATCAATTTGCGCTTTTATCTCAATCACACATTCGGCTAAGTCTACTGTATCTTTCATTCTCTTGTTTATTTCACCACTGGTATAAAATGATCCCTCTTCACTCACTAAAGAGGGTATTTTAGAGGGAGCAGCTACAGGATCGCCTAAGCAAATATTAAGGTGTAATCCTATACAAGTACTAACCTTCTCCACTAGTTTGTAGCCCTGTTCTGCCGCGGGCATGTTGGACATCAAACCCACGCAAGAAATTACCCCATCGCTCACAGCTTTAAAGATTCCGTAATTAACTCCTTCACTGATTCCTAAATCATCCGCTCGTAAAATTAACTTTGACATGTAACCACTCCCATAAAGAATGTCTCTCTAATATCATTTCATCTTATCTGATTTTCTCGACGATATTCTGTGGGTGTCAGTCGATATGTTTTCTTGAAATTTTTAATTAATGAATGTTCGGATGAGAAGCCGCTTTCCAAAGCGATTTCCAACAACTTGTTTTCTGTATTTACCAGCAGAAATTTCACCTTTTCTAACCTGATCCGAGTGAGGTAAGCTTTGTAGTTGATGCCAAGTTGTTTTTTGAACATCAGTGACAAGTGCTGTGAGGAATAACCAAAATGCTTTGCGACCTGATCCAACGACAAATTTTTTTGATAATGCTCGCCTAAATAGAAGAGTATTTTGGAAAATAAATCAATGGACCCTTTTGGGAAGTCATTTTCTGAAGCATTTTCGATTTCTTCAATACCGATTGCCAACAATTCCAACAAATTACTTTGATAGCGAATGTGCGAAACAACATCGTCCGAATCCATCAGTGCATCAATATTTTCCAGAACCTTGATAAAATACTCCGCATTTTGGATAAGGATTACTTTATCCATCAATACTGAAGGATTTACGTATTGAGAAATTAATCCGAAGTTGATATGCAAACATTTGAAGTGATATTTTCCAGTATCCCCGATCATCTTATGCAATGTTTGCATACCGATTAAAGCAACTTGTCCTTCACTGACCTCTAATTGTCCATCGGGAAACTGAACTTGCATCGCCCCTTCGATAATATACGTAATTTCCAACCATTCATGCCAATGCGTTTCAATAATACTTTGACTTAAATTGGTGCCTGCCTGCTCTGTCATTAGACAATATTTATTCGGATCGGTTCTCCGAAAGACACTGGCATTTAAATCTTCATATTCGTTATCAAAAATCATTCGCATGGAAACACCTCATTCGTAAATTATGACTAAGACAATTCTTCTCCATTTGATTCTATCACTTTTCGATACCAATCGAACGAATCTTTTTTCCGTCTCTTCAAAGTTCCTTTTCCTTCATCATCCAAGTCGACATGGATAAAACCGTATCGTTTTTTCATTTCTCCTGTTCCGGCTGAAATGAGATCGATGCAACCCCATGGCGTATACCCCCACAATTCGACACCGTCAATTTCCACAGCTTTTTTCATTTCTGCAATGTGTTTTCTTAAATAATCGATTCGGTAGTCATCGTGAATACTGCCATCTTCTTCCACTTTATCTATCGCCCCGAGACCGTTTTCCACTATCATCAATGGCAACTGATACTTATCATATAATCGGTTCAATACCAAACGTAAACCCGAAGGATCAATTGGCCATCCCCATTCAGACTCTTCCAAGTATGGATTCTTTGCTGCTCCAAATTGATTGCCGCCGGCTTGTTCAGAATTAGCGCTGGTACTGACTACAGTGGAGTTATAATAACTAAAGCCAATGTAGTCGACTGTTCCGTTTTTGAGAATCTCCTCGTCCCCTGGCACTGTCTTTAATTCTACATGCTCTCTTTCCAGTTCTTTGAATTTATAGTTGGGATAAGCGCCACGACATTGGACATCGTAATAGAAATCCTTAAAGCCTCTTTCCAATTCCATAACACGAATCGAATCATTTGGATTGCATGTTTCTGGGTAGAATAAAATATTGGCGATCATTAAGCCTATCTTAAATTCTGGATTGATGGCATGTCCGATTTCCACACCCTTTGCGCTGCCCAACAATAGATGGTAAATGGCTTGATTTTGTTTCGTCAAATCGGATGCATCTGTAATCCCTAGAGTACTGTAGTCACGTAAGAAATTGATTTCATTGAACGTCATCCAATATTTGACCTTATCCTTGTAACGATCAAAAACAACTCTGCAATAGTTGGTAAAGAAATCAATTGTTCTGCGATCCAACCATCCTTGATACGTGACAGCCAAATGATTCGGCAAATCAAAATGATTTAAAGTGACAATCGGTTCAATCCCATAAGTACCGCATAAGTCAAAGATTTTATCATAAAAGGCTAAGCCTTCTTCATTAGGCGTTGCCTCATCACCATTTGGAAAAATTCTTGACCAGGTCATCGACATTCTAAATCCCTTAAAACCCATTTCGGCAAACAGCTTAATGTCCTCTTCATAATGATTGTAAAAATCAGTTGCGACATGACTAGGATAATATAATTGCTCATCAATAACTACCCTCGCTCCACTTGGAACATCTTCAAAACGGTTTATGGATTTTCTTTCACCATTTTCAAGCTCAATCACAATCATACGCGGTTCTGTCATGCTTCCTGCAGTGATAAAATCAGAAGTCGCTAAGCCTTTGCCACCACTTAAATAGCCTCCCTCATATTGATTCGCAGCGGTTGCGCCGCCCCATAAAAAATCTTTAGGAAATCCCACTTTTCTACACTCCCTTATACTGGTCTTCTTACATCTTTATAGCCGTCAGTCCTTGGAAGCCAATCTAAGAACTTTTCGATATATTCATTCCAAAAACGCCACTCATGCTGATAATCTGGTGCTGACGTCCAAGTATGTTCAAAATTCCTTTCCTTTAATTTTTTGGCAAATTTAACATTATCTTCATATAAAAAGTCATTTTCGCCGCATGCAAGGTAAATAGGTTGCGTAACATCTAAATCTTCCACAATATCAAATAAATCAATCGCTACACCTTGCATGCGTAGAGCTGGTGAGAATGCACCGATTGCTTGATATAAATCAGGCCGCTGCAGTCCATTGTATAAAGCACCAAACCCCCCCATGGACAAACCTGCAATATAGGTATCCTCTTTCCGTTTAGAAATAGGAAATGTATTTGTGATAAACTCCGGAAGCTCTTCTGTGATAAATTTCTCAAAATCATCGCTCTCATTCGAAAGGTAGGCTTTATTTTCTCCGGAAAACATCACTACTGCAATTTTTCTTTCTTCTGCAAACAGTTCCACGTTAGAGTATCCCGTCCATTGTGCATGATTATTCCCATAGCCATGAAGTAAATACAGAACCGGATATTTGAATGGATATTCGTGATGCAACTCCCCTTTATCTTGAAGAATTTCTGGTATAGAAATAGTTGGTAAAACGACCGTTAAGTCCACTGTTCGCTTTAGTACGTACGAAATCACATTACATTGAATTTTTGCCATAAATCTTCATCCCCATTTAGTAGTTGATTTTTAACTTTTTTAGTTTATATTGCTTGGATATGTTCGCGCTCTTCTTGAACCCTGCCCCGTTCTTCTTGGATTGCTCTTCTGTCATCCATCAAGAAGAACGGCAGATACATTACAAAATGAATAAGTAAGCATAAGAACCACAATAGAGCTAATGGAAATCCTCCAGTGAAGAATGTTGTTACGAAACCTGGCGTTACCCAAGGCATTGAAATGGTTGGGTTCACATTAATATCAATAAGGTTCATATAAAACATTGCAAACAATCCTGAAACTAAAGGAGACAACACCATCGGAATAAAATAAAGTGGATTCAGCATTAATGGAAAACCAAAAATAATAGGCTCATTGATATTGAAGATATTGGCTGGAATCACTAATTTTCTCATTGCTTTATATTTTTCTGATTTAGCAAACAGCGTAGCAATACATAGGCCTAGCGTATTTCCAGCTCCCCCGATTTGAACCGCAAATCCAACAATGGCAAATGCATAAAATGGCAATTCTTTTCCTGCAAGAAATGCTTCTTGATTCGAAATACCTGCCATCGTTAAGATAGGCACATAAACCATTAAGATTGTATTTGGGTGAACCCCAAAGAACCAGAAGAGATTCATTAGTGTAAATACTACAATCAAAGCAATTGGAGTTGCGCCAAAAGCCGAGATCGGTTCAGCAATAATAGTGGTTATCATTGTAAAAACATTACCGTAAGGTGTTAGCCCTGTCACATATTTGATAAAGAAAACCAAAGAAAAGATGATCATTGCCACAAAAGTTGGCGCCATGGATTGGCTGACATTTGGTGGAACCGATTCAGGTAATTTTAAGACAAGTTTCTTTCTTGTTAATTTCACATACAACCAGGGAATGAACAACCCAATCAAAATTGCAACAAGGATCCCTTGGCTTCCCATTTTTTCGGTTGCTATTGCTGTAACTGAGGATCCATCAGCTGGGGTAAGTTTCTCAACTGGCATAAGCGCAATAAATGATGCCAAAGATAATAATGCCCCGGTCATCCCATGCTCGCCTTCGTTGACTGTGTATCGATAACCGATCGCTCCTACTACATAAATTGCTAGTAAGGATAATGTTAATGTGATGACTTGGTTTCCGACATCATACAAGCCGGCATTCTGCAAAAAATTTAACCAGGCTGGTATCGGAAAATTTGTTAATACCGCAATCAGCGCAACTCCCAAAGTAATTGGCATCGTAAGCATAAAACCTTCCGTTAATGCGATGATGAACTTATTTGATCCGACTTTTGTCGCAATTGGTCCAACAATTTTTTCTAAACCTGTTTGAAATTTATCGTAGAAACTCATTTTTACAACCTCCAAATTTCTTTTTGCGCTTAAGCCGGCTTTTAAGCGCTTTCTTTAATGCGCTTTCATTATATCACCCTATTAATATTATTAATTGACCATTTACCGCTAATTAGTGTTCTTTTTTTAACATTGATAGCACTCTCTGTTCATCCAGATCCGTTTTTACTTCGAATAAAATCAGTACAGTTTCTTCTTGTTTTTGCAAATCCATTTATACAATTTTCCCAGCAGCCTCCAATTTCCTGTTGCCGTAACAGAAATGGTTCTGTTGCAAAGTTTTAAATCTACTATCAAATAAGGTAGAATAATAGAAAAAGATAGCAGGAGGAATGACGATGAATCATTTTAAAGGAAAGCAATTTCAGCAGGAT
>NZ_JBQASY010000038.1:0-6683 GCF_051909435.1 Enterococcus sp. 125944
TGGTCGACTAAATTTTACCAAAAGTGAGTCTCTTTTTGAGTTGAAACGAAGAAAAAGTGTTAGTAGAAAATCGCCTTCGATTTTCCACCAACACAAAATATTATAGAACCAACTATTTTAGTAAATAAAAAAGTACTGGAAGTTTTGTGATCAACAATCACATCACAAAAAAGGGTGAAAAAACATTTCTTTTTATAATGCAACTCATTTATTGAAACCTTTTTGAAAAAGTTTATACAAGCTAAATATATCTTTATTAGTTTAAAAAATACAATTAATATGATGAAGATTTATTATATTGATTTAATTTTAACATAATTAAACTAGTTGTTAATACTAATAGTAAGTCAAAAGAAAAGTCTATTAATGTAGTAACACTGATCAGAATTGAGAGACTTGTTACATTATTAGTGTAGAAAGACAAGATTAATATTTTATAAATAATTCCTATTAAATAAATATAAAGTAGGCAACAAATATTTATAATAGTAATTTTTTTAAAAGAAGAGTAGATACCATTATTAAATTTATTTGAGATGAACGATTGTATAATAGGTAAAGTCACAAAGGCTAGCAAGAAACCAAAAGTTGGCTTGAAAATATATGCATATCCACCACCGCTTGCAAATATCGGAAGACCTATTATTCCTAGAATTAAGTAGCTACAGGTTACGATCAGACCGTTTTTCATACCTAATGTAGGATAAATGAGATAAACAGTAATAATCTGTAAAGATAAATAATCAAATAAAGGTAAAGGAATAACAAGTCTAGCTGTAATAATTAACAGCGCCAACATTAATGACATTCGCGCAATCATTTGACTCTTTCTATACATTTAAATGCCACTCCCTAATTAAATTTTGTTTTTCTTTTTCTGATTTCAAAACATACTTTAAATTTTTTAGATAAGGAATTTTACCAATCTGAGGAATACAAGTATTATTAGTAATATATTCAAACAATTCAGTAGAATAATTTCTAGAATCTGTATTATTGTAAATCAATCCCAAAATTTCTATATTCTTGCTTTCTAAAAGATGGATAGTTAGTAAAGTATGATTGATTGAGCCTAAGTAATTATCTACAACTAAGATAATTGGAAGTTTTAATAATTTTACAAAATCTAACATTGTTTCTTTATCGTTGATAGGAGATAAAATTCCACCAGCTAATTCAAATATTTTAGGTCGATTTTCACTTAGTAGAGATTTTGATTGATCTAACAAGGATTGTAAGTCAATTTTTTGATTTGTTAAATTCCCTGCAGTATGTAGTGAGGCTTCGATATCTAATGAATAGAAATTAAAAATGTTTTTTTGAGGTATATCACACTGTTGATAAAAAATAGTATCAAGCTCTTGTCCTGTTTGCATTGGCTTTACAATAATTGGATTAACTGAAAAATAGAGTTTCAGATATTCATAAATTAAAATACTGGCTACTGATTTACCACAATTTGTATCTATTCCACAAATCACCATACTAATATTCATTATAATTCCCCCTCTACGATAAGTTCTAACTCTTTTAATAATTGATAGTCTTCTGTGATATCCGCGCCTTTTTCTGTTAAATAGTTTCCTAAAAATATAGAATCTACAATTAAAATAGCAAATTGCTGAAGACTTCCTAAATGAAATTCTCTACCAGCACTTATTCTAATTTCTGTTTTTGGAAACAATAGTCTAAGCATTATTAGAATTTTTAGACATTTTATTGGGGTTAGTTCATTATATTTTTCAAGTTTGGTTCCTTTAATGGGTAATAAAAAATTTACAGGAATTGAAAAAGGCTCTTGTTCTTTTAATTCAAAAGCTAAATCGACTAATTGTGTATCAGTTTCTCCCATTCCACATATAAAGCCAGAGCAGATATTTATGTCAAAAGCTTTTATTTTTTTTAGCGTATTTAGACGATCGTCATAGGAATGAGTAGTAGTTATATTAGGATAGTTCTCCCTACTAGTATTTAAATTATGATTTAATCTATCAATTCCGCATTTTTTTAAGTATTTTATCTGATTATCTGTGATTAATCCAATAGATAAACAAATCTCGATATCCATAATGCGCTTAATTTCTTTAATTGTTTCGCCGAGATCTAATACTTCTTTTTGAGTAGGTCTAGTTCCACTTAGAGCAATACAAAAAACACTTGAATTATTCTTTTTTGCTATCAATGCTTTACGTATAATCTCATCTTGGGGTAAAAGACTGTATTTTTGAATAGTTGCTTTACTTTTTTTAGATTGGGCGCAGTAACCACAATCTTCATTACATAATCCACTTTTAGCATTTAGAAGTGTATTTAACCTTATTTTATTTTTCATATTTTTAGTTTTAATATATAGGGCTTGCGAATAGTAAAACCAAATATTTTCTTTCGAACTTAAAATTTCTAAACAGTCAGATTTTGTCATTTTTGTATTAATAGTATTCATCATGATAGTAATTCTCCTTATAAATGGTTAACCAATTATATTACATAGGTTGACGAAAGTGAAGGGGAAATTACTAATAATATTTAAAAATTTGTTAACAAAGGATAAACTTATTAGTTTAGGAATACAGTTAAAATGAAAACATTTGGAAAGCTGTATATTCTTTAATTAAAAAATTATGTTAGTTTTATCTTTTCTTTATCAACAGTTACTAGCGTTCAAAAAATTAGTTTTTGCCAATTGTTACCTACCTAAAAAGACATTTATCTAAGAGTTTTAGGAGATGAATATGTCCTTTTTCCCTTAATTAATCATATTTATCAGCTAAAGGTCAAACAGCATTTGATAGAGCATACTTAAACGGAATAATAGAACATTTGCAAAAAATTAAAATGATAATTAATAACGAACGTTCATGTTGAAATTAAGTATTATATGTTTTATTATATACTAGCTATAAAATCTATTACATTTTTATAGTTTATATAAAATGCACGTTCATTTTATTCTTATGCTGTTAAAATAATTTTAGGAATTTAAGGAGGAAAATATGTTTTTTACTGGTAAAGAAAAGAAACTAAAATTTGCTATTAAAAAGAAACACGGAGGCGGTGGAGCAGCATCAGTAATTATCGGATGTATCTTTTTCGGAAGTATTGCGTTTGGTGGGACAACATTAGCTTACGCTGATGAAGTGCATAATAGTACAAATCAGGCTATACAAGATTCTGGTAGTACAATTATTGGAGAAAATGATTCTTCTACCAAATCAACTGAGTATAAAATGATTCATGAAATTGATGGAACTAAAATTAGTAACGGTGAAAATAGTAAAAAACACCTACAAGTTCAGGAACTATACTGGCTGAGGAAGCAATAGAAAGTTCAAATCAAAAAAATTCAAAGACAAGTGAAGTCGAACAGGATCTTCATAAAGATGTATCAGGATCTGAATCAATAAAACAAGTAGAATCTTCTGATTCTATAAAAAAATCTGAAGAATCAGCCGTTAAAACATTAAATCTGGATGATTCACAAGAGAATACTAATTTAATAACTACCAAGGCAGAAAATGATGCGCTATCTACAGTTAATGATGAAAAAGTATTAAATGAAAGTGATAGTACTATCAAATCAATTCCTTCGGAAACAGAGAATGTCGATAATAATAGTAAAAGTGATAATAGGGACTTAGTAGAAAACTCAGTGGAAACTACTAAGGAAATAATGAAAGAGGCTGATAAAACTGAAATAGCTAAAAGGAATGACAATATCTCTGTATTGAATGCTGGAACTGAATCATTTAATGATAGTGATAAAATAAGAAGATCTAAAAGAGATAATGAATCTCCTGTTCCAAGTTTGAGTATTCAAATGCCAGTCACAAAAGAGATTTACGAAAATGATAGTACTATTAAAGGAAAGTCTGAACCAGGAGTAACGATAAAAATTTATAAAAATGGTATTGAACTGGGGTCTATTAAAGCAGACGATGATGGAAATTTTGAATATCCTCTAGAATCACAAGCTAGCAAAAGTGATAACTACTCTTTCGTTGCGGAAAAAGATGGAGCGAAAAGTATAGAGAGCTTTGTAAAAGTAGTAGAAAATAAAGAAATAGTAGGTAATCAACGAGATGCGTATACTCCATATGGATTTGGTATATATAATCGAGGTTTAGTTACTACTGATGATGGAAAGAAACATTATAAAGTTGATATGGAGGGAAATTTAGCATCTGAAGCGTACTTTGATCTTGCAGGCGGAACAATGTACTATTCAATTGATGAAAAATTTGCACCATATGTTGAAAAAATAGTTCTAGATGGTAAAACAATTATTTCTAAAAATCCGTATGAATTGCCCAATAAAACCAATATTTGGTCTTCTGGTATTCTTAGTACAGATAAAAGAGGAGGATTGGTTCGTGCTGCTTTAGTGGGTCGTACTAACGGAACAATAGATATTTATTTTAAAGATGATACTCCTCAAGAAGTTCTCAATAGTGAAATACCTTTCCAAGTTTGGGCTAGATTTAAAGAGAAAAAAGAGGGAGTAAAAAATGATCTAATTTCTGATTTTGATCTAAATATTTTACTTCAAAACAATAAATTAATATTAAGTAAAGATACCTTTTTCAAAGATGAAGATATTGTCAATAATAATGGTCCTAAAATTAGTTCTAATTTTAACTATACCAATAATACTATTGATATTAATTATGGAGTAAATACCGGTAATTATGGCTTAACGATAGGGAAACGTAGTCCTTATAACTTGCATATTAATACAGGGAAAGAATTAAGTGATTTAGTTGATACGATAAAGATTGACAATAAAAATTATGAGTTCGAAAAACTTCCTGATGGTTCGTTAGTGATTAAAGATATATACAAAAAGGGAATTTTAGGTGGTGCATTACTTAATCGCCAAGAGATTACAATCAGTTTAGGATTAATAGCGAAAAAAAATCTGGGCGATCTCATTGATTTCAAACAAGAATTATTAAAACTTGATGTATCTATTAGAGATAATACAACCTTTAAGCTAGTAAAAGGAGAAGCTACAGAAGCTATCCGTAAAATAGATTCCTCATTCGATACATTTAAACAGGAATTAACGAAATGGATTGAAAAAAGAGATAGTAATCCACAGGAACCTATAACTATTAATTCTGAAGACAATACTTCTATAGTGGATCCTAAAGAGATGGTTGAATTTGCAGTAAAAAATCCAACCATAGAAAATATTAATAAAGCACGTAGTTTGGTTTCTAAAATGTGGCTTTGGGACAAAAACAAATATAATCCAGTTCTTAATGCTGCTGAAGAAGTAAACAGATATCTTTCAACTACGTTAAATGGTTCATCAAATGATGATGGCTTGATATTAAATAATACTCATGCGGCAACTTTCGTTAAATTAATTGATACGGATAAAGATGGGATACTTGATAGATACGAAGCAAACATGGGAATTGGAACCAACTACATAAATGCTGATTCTGATGGTGATGGAAAAAGTGACGGATTTGAAATTTTTAATGATACTGATCCTTTGGTGAGTCCGTACGATTGGTTTGATAAAAATGGAGAAAAAATAAAAATAGTAACCACCGATACTGATACGATAATAGGACAAACTGTCAATGATGGTTCTAGTTTTAATGAAGATATAACGGTATTTGCTCAATGGGAAAAAGAATCTAACCTAGCTGGAGAAGTACATGCTCCACAAGGTCCTATTGAAGAAGGTAAAAGTATTGTTCTAAATAATGTAGTACAGTCCAATAAATCAGGGTCTGTAATTGTAACTGGAGAACTTCCAAAAGGGCTCGTTGGGTTATCTATAAATGAAACAGGTAATCTAATTGGTACTCCACTTATCAATGACTGGATTGATGGAGAAAATAGTCGGGAAGTAAAGATTCCAGTTACAATTAGTAATGGTGTCGAAACGGTTATGGTGGAAGTTCCATTAACGATCCTGCATGATACTCGAGCGGCAGACGCAGTGAAAGCGGCGGAAGACGCAAGCAAAGCTGGAGCAGATAAGAAAGCTGAAGTGGAAACCGACGGTTTAGTGACTCCAGAGGAAAAAGCGGCAGTGGATGGCTTGAATGACACGACTACCGCGAAGAAAGAAGACGCAAGCAAGTTAGTGGATGCCTTGCCAGAAATAAAACAGTCTTCATTTATGCCGTTTGAAAAAATATTTTTGATTACAAATGATTACTCACAGTTTCCTAAAACTGGTGAAAAATCTGATTCTATTTTAACCATTTATGGAGGTTTACTATTCTTAAGTAGTATAGGATTATTAGGAATAAAAAAAAGAAAAAATAATACGAATTAAGTTTGTCTGTATCCTTCTTTAAGAAAGGATAGGTATATAAATTTTATCAATAAAAAGCTGACTATTTGTTAAATAGAGTTGATAAAATGATAATAAAAGATCATCTAATGTAGGATTTCTCTTTTCTACTTTAGATGATCTTTTTATTTAGGCTCTTCGTCAAATCGTGTTGGTGAAGACAAATTTGAATAAAACTTAGTCCGATATGCGGCGCGTTCTGTGCGCCGCATATTTTTTTAGTTTTCAAAGATCAGACCTTGTTGTAAATAGATCTGTGCCCGAAAGTTATAAAAGTTGCGATAACCAAACGCAATTCGTTTAATCAGCTTGATCTTGTTATTCAGCCCCTCAGTGACGCCGTTTGAGTGGGACACCTTAAAGGCAT
>NZ_JBQASY010000039.1:0-6568 GCF_051909435.1 Enterococcus sp. 125944
GGGACTTTATCAAGAGTAAATTACAAAAGAATCATTTAAATCAATACTTTCACTTTGAATACATGTATTTGAAGTGGAAGGTACTTATTTCAAAAATAGTAAAACCTGTATCTTAAATTACTTAATAGTAACATAAGATACAGGCTGATTTTTTATTCATTGTTATTTATACTAAAGCACCCGATAGCTCTGAAAACAATCACAAATTCAACTTTTCAAAGCCACAGCTTTAAGTTATTTTGTCCAGACAACCCCCATTGCCCAACCCATTTTATGGAATTGGCATCCAGGCAACAACTTTTCATATAAATCGTAATAATTTTGTTCAGATAGGTACTTATCTGAAGCTAAATGCTCAAGCCATGATTTAGATGTGTTGTGATTATAAATTCTAATCGCATTTTTTATTCCAAATTTGAAACAATGCGGTAAAAACTCTTGGATTGCCCCTAATTTATAAACATAGGTAGGCGGTGTCTCGACTTCAGATACATTATCAAGAATAACTATTCTTCCTTCCTCATTCAACAGTTCCTTCATTTGCTGTATTACGCTGGCTATATCATCCAAATGATGAAAGGTTGTTCGGCTTACAATAAAATCAAACTTCTCATTAAAATTAAGTTGTTCTGCATTCATATTCAGATAGACCGTATTTGTTAGTTGACGTTTAGATTTGGCAAGATCGAGCATTTGATTAGAAATATCAATCCCTACCACTTCATCATAATAACTTGCTAATTTCTCCACTAACAAACCCGAGCCACATCCGATATCTAATGCTCTGCCTTTCTTTGGAGACATATTAGACACAAAGAATGAATAATCATTCAAAAGCTCATTCACGAAATCGTAATCTTCTGCAACCTTATCAAACTGTGATTCTATTGTATTCAAAAAGATCCCCCATTCCTACTTTATCGACATTCTTTCATTACTTACCACTTTAGATGTTTTTTCGTTGGGGATAAAACTTCCCTTTAGACAATTTTATCCAAAGACAATACAACAGTGCAACTTTATTAAAGTCACTGTCCTTTATCGCAGCCTTTACTTTTTAGTAAAGACAGTGGCTTCTCTTATCAAGTTTCAAAACATATTATTTTGAAGAAAACGTCCAACTGAAGTGTCAAGTGCAAAATTACATATAGAGCTTTATTCTAAAAAGTAAACAGAAATGATATAATCAGTTACGTAAGGAGGTTTCAAGTATGTGCACTAGTATCGCAGTAGTAGATATTACTTTATCTCATTCATAATGAAAAAAATGGCAAGGAGAAGGTTATAATGAACCAGAAAAACCCAAAGGACACTCAAAATTTTATTACTTCTAAAAAGCATGTAAAAGAGATATTGAATCATACGAATATAAATAAACAAGATAATGTAATAGAAATTGGATCAGGAAAAGGTCATTTTACCAAAGAACTTGTCAAAATGAGTCGGTGGGTGGATTCTATAGAAATTGATGAGGACTTGTGTCAAGTCACCCAAAAAGTCGTGAAGCCTTTTCAGAATATAAAAGTTATCCATACGGATATTCTGAAATTTAACTTCCCCAAAAACAAAGACTATAAAATATTTGGTAATATCCCCTTTAACATCAGTACTGATATTGTCAAAAAAATTGCTTTTGAAAGCAATTCGAAATATAGTTACCTTATTGTGGAGAATGGTTTTGCAAAAAGATTACAAAATACGAAACGAGCTTTAGGTTTGCTATTGATGGTGGAATTGGACATAAGAGTTCTCAAAAAAGTGCCACGAGCATATTTTCACCCTAAACCGAATGTAGACTCTGTATTGATTGTTCTTGAACGACATCAACCATTGATTTTAAAGAAGGACTACAAAGAGTATCAATCTTTTGTTTATAAGTGGGTAAACCGTGAATATCGCGTTCTTTTTACTAAAAACCAATTCCGACAGGCTTTGAAGCATGCAAATGTCACTAATATTAATAAACTATCGAAGGAACAATTTCTTTCTATTTTCAATAGTTACAAATTGTTTCAGTAAATTAAAGTAATAAAGCGTTCTCTAATTTCACAAGAGAACGCTTTATTCTTCCTAAAAATTTTCAATATTTATTAATAAATCGGTTGTTTTAAAAGTAGGCACCTGTTATTGCAATAAAATTAGCCTAATTGAGAGAAGTTTCTATAGAATTTTTCATATACTTAACGAGTGCTTTCACCTTTGAATATAGTCCTTCCCACTTATCATCACACTCTCCCCGATAGCCTTTTCTAGCTATATCCAGTAAAGTTACATGCTCTTTAGGTAAAAGAGGTATAGCCCATTCTGCAGCGACATCTTTCGAGGTAATTTCACCAGTAGTCACTGTTTGCCACATTCGAGCTAGGGTTAAAATTACATTACGCTCATCACCTTTTATCCCCTCAATTAGTTCTGGCAAAGAATCCTTAATTGCTCTTCGAATATCTGTCAAAGGTACGGAGACAAGTATACTTGAAGAATCAGGACCAAATAGAGAAATACTATTCTTTCTTGCTTGTGCTAAAACAATAGCCAAATCAGGATCATAGCTTGGTTCCTGAATTTGTCCATTCTCAAATTCACCCCTGAGCCACTCACCGTATATAAATTCTCTTTTTGGAGGATATTGCCAAGGGACAACTTCACTCCTATTTATAACCGTAACTTCAAGTGGTCTAACAGAATCCGTATTTCCAATCTTTCCTGATATAGTCATTAGTCTTTCTGTTAGTTTTTTTCGAGTTAATTGAGGTAAACTATGATTCACGACGACTAGAACATCTACATCGCTGTTAATGCGTAAACCACCATTTACTGCTGAACCAAATAGATATACTCCAACTATTGAACTTCCAAATAAATCTTTTACGATTTTTAATGTTTGAATCGCTTGATTTGGTATTTTTCCGTTAATCAAATTGCTCATGATTTCACCTCGTTGATTATGTTCATATAAAGTTTATATTGATACTCAATTTACTTACCCTAGATTGGACATATACTTAAATTACTGTTCAATAAAGCTGACCGTTAGCGTTTAAGTACATCCTTTCACAATTTGTCTACAGATTAATAATTATTCTTTATTATACAGATCTCCATATAATTTTTGAATTTGGTTCTGTAATTTTTTATTTTCTTTTTCTAATTCCATTACTCTTCTTTTTAAGGTTTTAATAAGGATTTCCTCCGAACGAGAACTTTTCTTGGGTTTTGAGACTACATTTGCTGTTATTTGACGCTCACGAAGGGATTCGATTCTTTGCCTAATATCGTGTTCCTTATAAAGCCATGATTTAGAAACATTAGCTTCCTTTGCTATTGAATTAAAATTAATAACTTTACCTTCAATCGAAAATTTAGAAATCGCTTTGTCTACTTTTTCCCTTGTCTTTTTTGATTTCTGCTTCGCCAAACGTACAATTTCTGTTGTATTTCTAACTTGTTTATCCATTGATAATTACCCCGTCAAACTTCCAATGATTTGTTCTAAACGCTCTTTAACACGGCTATTAGTCTCTACTTGTCTTTGCCATTGTTTATCCTTAGCTATGGCTAATAACTCTTCTGTACGCTCTAACTGTTCTTCGTGCTGTGGTAAGAATTGCTTACTGGTACAGAAGTGAGTGCAATCTAAGCATGCATTCGCATGTGGACAACCACCTGCTACTACTGGCAATCTACAATAACCATTTGGAAGCACTTGTGCATTTATATTTTTCTTGAACCATTGAAGCTCTACATCATCGACTTCATTATCTTCATCTAGATCAAGCACATCTCCATTATTGGTAACCAGTTTTTCCTGAAATTTAGTAAATTCATTTTTTAGAGTTTCATCAAAGATATGAGCGTATCTGCTTGTCATTTCTGGGCTTTCATGCCCCAAAAATTTCTGCACAATATGCTGGGGCATCCCGTTGTTAATCATTCTTGTTCCTACTGTATGGCGAAAGGCATGGGCATGGAATCTATAAATCTCACCTGATTTATCCACTATATTTTGCTCATAAGCTAATTTATTTAACTCACCTCTAAATGTTTCTTGTTTTAATGGCGATCCATCTTTTCTTGGAAAGAGGTATTCACTATCTGGAAATTCCTCTGAAACTTTATCTTCCCGAACTTTAATAAGTAAAGCTACCTCTTTAGATATTGGAACTATATGCTCCTTTTTCATTTTCCATTGATAATACTTTAAAAAGAAATCTCCATCTTTGTCCTCTAATAGACAGCCTTTTTTCAAGGTGCACAATTCACTTATCCTCATTCCACATTCTTGAACAATCATAGTCATCGTAGCTATATATTCGGGTAATTTATCAAGATGACTGTTCAATTGCTCTAGGACGAATTCATCTATAAAGCGTGGTTTTGCTCTTGGTATTTTCGGATAGTCCTCAGAATAAATTAATATTTTGGAAGGAACATCATCCCATTCTAGCCTAAGAAGGGTACTAAATAGTCCTTCCAATATAGAGATCCTCCCAGTTATTGTACTAGGTTTTATTCCCATCATGTTTAGTTCACTTAAATATGCTTCAATTTCCACTCTCGTTAATTGGTGTACTCTCTGAACTTGTTTAAATTTCATGTCCAGAAAATTAAAGAACTCTTTAAGTCTTTGGGCAATATCACTTACATAGGAAAAGCTATCCACGTTCAATCTCAACTTACAATATCTTTTTACAAGTTGTTTAAAATATGTATTCCGAAACCCTTTAAAGTTAATTGTATATTCATATTGTGTTGGGTTAACCTTATCATCTGGCAAAGGTAAGTTACGTCTATCCCAAACGTCTTTATCCCACTCCTCTCCATCAAAATAAAAGTTCTCATAAAACTCCATAAATTGTTTTAGATTAGTAACATAGTAGGAATTAGCTTTTACAGGTGTTTTTTCTTGATTAGCAGTAATCTTATAATTAGTAGTGGTAATTCTAACACCCCGTTTTGTCAAATAAGTTCTATACTCCGTCATTGCTTTTTCAATAGGAACTTCAGTAATTGAAGTAATGCTAGGATACTTTAAATCTAAGAAATCTAACATTTTATTAATTACTGTTCCTTTTCTAATCCAGACAGTTTTTGCATTCCATATTCCATTGTTTAAATGGTAAAAATAAAAATATTTCAATTCTGTTCTTAACCACAGATTTTTAACACGTTCAAAACGAACCCAACGATTCCTTAAAGCAGGATTCTTACTTAATTCTATGGCAGAAGGATGTGGACATTTTCTTATATCCCAACTATTATTAGCCCAAAACCCCTGCATTTCTTCATTCATTACAGCTATTTTTTTGCTAATCTCACTCTGACTAATAATTTTCCTTTTACTAGAAGCATTCATTTCTTATGCTCCTTTCTCTCGAGGTATTTATTAAACTCATTTTTCATATCCTGATCTGAAAGATGAACATAGGTATTTAACGTTGTCTGAACATGTGCGTGACCTAATCTCTTTTGAACGAACGCAACATCCCATCCTTCCCTAATTAGCTGCGTTGCGTGAGTGTGGCGAAGCATATGTGATGTAAATTCTATTCCAGTCCTTTTAACTATTCTTCTAACTAGATCAAGAACACTTTGGTACTTTAGTGGTTTCCCAAAATAGCCTTCTTTTAAGGAAATAAAAACATAATCATGCTCCAATTCCTCACTATACTCATATATCAAGTAATCTGTATAAAGTGACATAAGTTCTTTACTCACATGTATTGTTCTTTCCTTCCTTAATTTAATATAAGCTTCATTAACATTAACATCTCTAGGTGTTAAATGGATTTGATTGTCCCAAGTGACAATATCTTCAAGCCTAAGCGATAACACTTCACCGATTCTTAAACCACCCTCATACATAAGCATTAAAATTAATTTATCTCTTTTCGTATGACAAGCATCAATAATTTGCTTAACTTCCTTTGATCTCAATGTTCTTATCTGTTTCTTTTTAACCCTTAACTTTAAGACATTCTTTTGGTATCTACCCTTATTAACATGATGTAAAAATCCTTTGAAATTTCTTCCCTTTGCTTGTTTAAATACATCAATTGATTTAAATTCTCCTAATCTACTTAAATAATCAAGAAAACTCATAACTACATTTAAAATTGTATTCACTGTCGTTTCTTCTCTTATGGCTTTTTTTGACTGAAGATCAATTACATTTGATGCTGAAGGATATCTCAACCAACCTACGAAGTCTGCTAACAACTCAAAGTTAATATCATTAAGAATAACACCTCTCTGTTCCATGAACTCGTACAGCAACTTTAAATGATAGCAGTATGCCTTAATGGTATTAGGAGACTTACCAGTATTATCTAAGTATTTAATAAATTTCATTACTGGTTCTATTAGCTGGTATTCTTTATCTAGTAATAAATACAATGGATACGGCTTATTCTCCACTTCTATCCTTTGAACCTTCACATGTTCCCACCTCTTTAAATACTTTAACTACTACAAATTATAAACCTTGTTAATTTTTATTTAAAGTAAAATATCCCTTTAATATCTCCTCTTAAACTACTTTAACTACTATTATTTATTATACTATGGTTAA
>NZ_JBQASY010000040.1:0-5942 GCF_051909435.1 Enterococcus sp. 125944
CATCCTGCTGAAATTGCTTTCCTTTAAAATGACTCATCGTCATTCCTCCTGCTATCTTTTTCTATTATTCTACCTTATCTGATAGTAGATTTAAAACTTTGCAACAGAACCGTCTTGTGGCAGCTTATGCGCATGCGATATTTTAGATCATTTTGATTTTACTCAACCGACCCTTTCACACCATATTAAAGTATTAGAAAAAGTTGGTATTGTGCTTGTTACCAAAGATGGAACATGGCACAGATACCAATTGACAGATAGCTTTGTAGATCAATTTATGGGTTCAATGATGCAATTATTTTCTAATGAAGAGAATTGCATTTGTGATACATCAAACTGTAATTGTAAAGAAGAAAAAGAAGATGAAAAAATTGGAACTATTTGAACCAGCAATGTGTTGCTCAACAGGAGTGTGTGGACCTTCTGTAGACGAAGAATTACTCATGGTGACTTCAGTTTTTGAGACATTTGAGGGAATAGATTCAGTAGAAGCTTCACGTCATAATCTTACAAGTGATCCAGATGCTTTTGTTAATAACTCCACGATTTTAAAGTTGTTACAACAAAAAGGAAATGATATTTTACCAGTTACATTGCTAGACGGAGAAATTGTCAAAGAAGGATCTTATCCTACGTTAGAAGAATTTGGAAAATATGGTGCGATTCACTTTGTTGCTCAGCCGGTTAATAACTCTGGTGGATGCTGTGGAGGAAATGATGGAAGCGAAGGCTGTTGTTAACAGCCTCTTTTCTAGTTTAAGTAAGGAGGAGAATAAATGTTACAATATATGCCCCAAAAGATGGGCTTAACTAAATATCTATTTTTCACTGGTAAAGGTGGCGTAGGGAAAACAACTACCGCTTGTGCGACAGCCACTTCTTTAGCACAAGATGGAAATAAAGTAATGCTGGTTAGTACAGATCCGGCCTCAAACCTACAAGACGTCTTTCAGACAACGTTGACTAATAAACCTACTCCAATAAATGGAATCAATAACTTAATGGTAGCTAATTTTGATCCGATCACGGCTGCTGAAGATTACAATGAAGAAAATACCTTAACGAGGTGAAAAATAGTGTCTATTAAAACAGAAGAGCTAGTTAGTAAATATTTTTTTGACCTTAATGAGAATGATCTAGCAATCTGGAAATACATTTCTAACAATAAAAAAGAAGCCTCAGAATCAACATTAGTTAATTTGGCAAAAAAATGCAATTATTCCAAATCTAGTATTCATCGTTTTGCTCAAAAAATATCATATAAGGGTTTCTCTGAATTGAAGTATGCACTTAAAGCAGAATTAGAAGCAGAAGATTTGGAAGGAAACTTAATTGATCAGTATGTTTCGATTATCGCTAACTCTATGAATGAAATGAAGTACCGGGATTTCTCAACGATTTTTCAACTTATTCAAAGTAGTAAAAAAGTCTTTATTTATGGTACAGGAACTCTACAAAGGGCTGTCGCACAAGAGATGCGTCGGGTCTTTCTAGCAGGTGATGAACATTTTTACGTAGTTGAGGGGGTTGATGAGATTGGTTCCCTAACGGATACGTTAACGACAGAAGACTTGGTTTTTATTATTTCATTGAGAGGACGATCAGACAACGCTCATTCCTTTGCTAAAGACTTGAAGGTGAAGGGTGTGCCATTTGTTGTGATTACGAGCTTCTCAGAGAATCAAATCGCCCACTTCAGTAATGAAAATATTTTTGTTAATTTGGAGCAAGTTCCTATTGGTAATTGGAAAAAATACAGCGTGTTAGATCCCTATTTTATTTTAGTAAGTATTCTATTCTTACGCTATATGGAATATAAACAGAAAAAACTCTCTAATTAGGGAGTTTTTTTCTTTGACTATCTGGGAAAAATTTCAATTTTTGGGAAAAGAATCTAATGCTGAATCATTTATTTAAGTTCACAGACGCTATAGGCAGAAAAAAAGGATTCGCTTATACTTGAGTCAAATTTAAGAAAGAGGTTTTAACAAATGATGAAAGCGCTAGTAATTGAAGATATTAAAGTAATTACCACGGCTCCAGAAGGCATCAACTTAGTAGCAGTTAAAGTGACAACGAATGACCCAAGTATTTATGGAGTGGGTTGTGCAACATTTACACAGAGATATGAAGTAGTTGTAACAGCGATTGATAAATACTTAAAACCATTTTTGATTGGTAAAGATCCGCAACGGATAGAAGATATTTGGCGCACAGCTTCGGTGAGTAGCTATTGGCGAAACGGTCCGGTATTGAACAACGCTTTGTCAGGAATCGACATGGCACTTTGGGATATTAAAGGGAAACTGGCGAATATGCCGCTTTATCAATTGTTTGGTGGAAAGGTTCGTGATGCTGTTCCAGCCTATATTCATGCCGATGCACAAAGTGTCAGTGATGCTGTTGAGTTAGTGCAAACGCGAGTCGATCAAGGCTGGAAACAGATTCGCGTACAGATTGGCGGGTATGGCGGAAATAATCAGGCGATGCATTTACCTAAGGATAATACTCCCGGTGTTTACTACGATCCAGATGTTTATATGAAGACAATGATTGAAGGGTTTGAAAAATTGAGAGAAAAATTTGGAGACTCGATCAAGCTTTGTCATGATGTGCATGAACGCTTATCTCCCAGTGAAGCGGTAAAATTTGCTAATCAGCTGGAGAAATTTGACTTGTTGTTCTTAGAGGATGCATTGCCGCCAGAACAAGTCCAATGGTTTGAGCATTTACGAAGCCATACCAATATTCCGCTAGCAATGGGAGAACTGTTTAATAATCCCCATGAATGGACGGGGCTTATCCAAAACCGGACAATCGACTATTTGCGATTGCATCTGAGTCAGGTGGGCGGAATTACACCAACAAGAAAAATTATTTCCTTGGCAGATGCTTATGGTGTGCGAACTGCGTGGCATGGCCCAGGTGATATGACAGGGATCGGGCATGCGGTGAATACGCATTTAAGTATTACTTCCACGAACTTCGGTATCCAAGAATGGAGTTGCAGCATTAAAGAGAATACGTACAAAGTATTTCCGGGAACACCGGTTGCAAAGGATGGGTACATTTATCTGAATGATCAACCAGGTATTGGTGTCGATATTGATGAGGAAGCTGCGGCGGCTTTTCCAACACATGATCGGATGGCTGACTGGACATTGTGCCGTTTGCCAGATGGATCTGCAGGAAGACCTTAAGGAGGAGTTAAAAAATGAATCAAAATAAAGATGTTATGGTAGCAAATGCAATCATTGAAGCGATTGGTGGAAAAGAAAACATTCGAGCTGTAGGACACTGTTCCTCACGCTTGCGTTTGACCTTGAACGACAAAAAAGTAGTTAACGAAGCTGAGATTGAAAATATTGATGGGGTAAAGGGGCAATTTTTTGCTGGAGAGCAATACCAGATTATTCTTGGAACGGGATTTGTTGATCGTGTGTATGCTATTGTGGTTGGAAATACGAGTACTGAGTTAAATACAGATATTAAAGGCGATCTATATGAGGGGATGTCTTTACCTAAAAAAGTATCGCGAATTTTAGGGGATATTTTCATTCCAGTTATTCCAGTTTTGGTTGCTACCGGATTATTTAGCGGTTTTATCAATTGTATCAACGCTTTTGGTGTAGAAATGAACCCAAATGTTTTGACAATCGCAACTATTTTGATGAAAACAGCTTTCACATTTTTGCCTGTACTGATTGCATGGGCGGGAATGAAGCAATTTGGTGGAAGTCCAGTGTTAGGGATTGTTCTGGGTTTGATGTTGGTCAACCCGTTGTTACCAAATCCTAGCGATGTCGCTAAAGGGGTAGCAGACGCGATTACATTTACGTTTTTCGGATTAGATTTGAATGTTGTAGGTTATCAAGGTTCGGTATTACCGGCCCTAATGGTGGCGATTATAGCCGCAAAAACGGAAAAAGCACTAAAAAAGAAAGTTCCTGATGTCCTTGATTTGATTGTCACACCATTTACAACGATTTTAGTTGCTGGATTATTAGGTTTGATTATCATTGGTCCAATTTGCCAATACATTGAATTGCTTGTTTTGGGCGCTGCAAAAGCAGTAATTGGTTTACCCTTCGGATTAGGCGGTTTGATTATTGGAGGAACGCAACAAGCCATTGTTGTCACTGGAATGCATCATATATTTTTGGCTTTGGAAACAGATTTGTTAGCGAATACGGGATTTAACCCATTTAATGCAATGATTACTGGTGGAATTATTGCACAAGCAACTGCGGCCTTAGTAACTGGATGGAAAGTTCAGGATAAAAAGAAACGTGGCTTTTTGATGTCGGCTTCATTGCCAGCTTTCTTGGGGATCACAGAGCCAGCGATCTTCGGAGTGAATCTAAAATTTGGCAAACCGTTCCTTTTTGCCTTAACAGGTGGGGCAACTGCGGGTTTAGTTGCAGGATTGTTACATGCTAAAAGTACTGGTATGGGTGTGGCAGCTATACCCGGAATTGTTACTTATTTGTATAGCGCAACTGGTATCAAAGATTATTTCATTATTCATTTAACGGGAATGATTGTATCTGGCGGATTGGTCTATTTCTTTTTCGACCCTAATGAAGCAATGGAACAAGAAGAACAGAAGAAAGGGATTGTCAAAGAAGCTGGACATGAAAAGATCTATAACCCAGTTCAAGGATATGTTGTAAAAATCACAGATGTTAATGATCCCGTTTTTTCAAAGAAAATGATGGGTGAAGGATTTGCGATCAAGCCAGAAAATGGACAGGTGTATGCACCGTTTAATGGAACGATTATGTCAATTTTTCCTACAAAACACGCCATAATCATCAAAGGTGAGCATGGAGAAGAAGCATTGATTCATATGGGGATTGATACCGTGGAATTGCAAGGTAATGGCTATAATATTCTAGTAGAAGAAAACGAAAGAGTCACAAAGAATACGTTGTTAGCAGAAATTGATCTATCTCTTTTGAAGGAAAACAATAAGGATACTTCGATTATGGTTGTTTTTCCTGAAATGAAAGATCCTCATTTAACTATTCAGTATGGGATGCAGATGAATGGAAATGAGATAGGAAGTATCGTTTGAAAGACGGAGAAGGGTGCTAAAGAATGAAACGTGTAGAATTATTAACTAAAATTGAAGAATCAGGTGTCATTGCGGTAGTTCGCGGAGCTTCTAAAGAACAAGGAAAACGATCCTGTGAAGCATTGATTCAAGGTGGAATAAAGGGAATCGAAGTTACTTTTACATTGCCTAATGCTGCAGAGGTTATTAGGGAATTGGTTTCGGAGAACTTGGATTCTAGCGTAGTAATTGGTGCGGGAACAGTTTTAGATGTCACTACTGCCCGTTTAGCCATAATGGCAGGAGCTGAATTTATAGTTAGTCCGACCTTCGATCAAGCAACAGCAGAAGTTTGTAACCTGTATCAAATACCTTATTTACCAGGGTGTCTAACCGTAACGGAGATAAAAGAGTCTCTAAAAGCAGGCGTAGATATCGTAAAATTATTTCCCGGATCGGCATATGGCCCAGCAATCATATCTGCCTTCAAAGCCCCCTTGCCACAGATAAATATTATGCCAACCGGAGGGGTGTCGTTGGAAAACATGAAAGACTGGTTCAGGGCAGGTGTGGTAACAGTCGGCGTCGGGGGCAATCTTTTGAAGCCCGCTGAAACTGGAGACTATAAAGGTGTCACGCGTATCGCTAAAGAATACATGACAGAATTTAAAAAGATTAAGGATGATCTTTATGACTAAAATATTGACACTGGGTGAGATCATGCTTCGCCTTTCCACCTGTAACAATGAACGTCTAAGTGACAATAATGGTTCTATTGCAAAGTTTTAAATCTACTATCAGATAAGGTAGAATAATAGAAAAAGATAGCAGGAGGAATGACGATGAGTCATTTTAAAGGAAAGCAATTTCAGCAGGATGTGATTAT
>NZ_JBQASY010000041.1:0-5510 GCF_051909435.1 Enterococcus sp. 125944
GCTGGAGTGAGTATTGTTTTATTAATATCGCTCATTCGATAGCTCTTAGGAACGTCCAGAAGCCTTCTAAAGTCATCCATAGGTACTTCATAATAGCCGGTAGCCCTAAACTGTTTTAAAAGCCTATACAAGCCCTTGGAATAACTGCTCTTAAGGCTCACAAACTCCGCTAGTTCAAACCTTGTAAAGTTTGCCGTAAGTCCATTAAGGATATAGAAATACTTCTCTTTGATAGTTATGGATATAGTTTCTTCGGCTGTATCTATCGTAAATTCATCAAACAGAGTGAAGTAAGTCGTTCGGCTTCCTTTCTCCTCTTTGAAAATCAACGCCAAGAGCTTCTCATATGTGCTTTTAAGCTTAGTTACAAAAGCTTCTTTAGAGGTTTTCTTAAACTGGCTTAAGGAGCGTATCTGGTGGAAGGTAAACTCCACCTCATTCTTACCCTCGTCTCTCATTTTGGAGCAGATAGCAAAGAAGAGATCCAGCTCCACCTTACCAAAGCCTCTAAAGGCGACGGAATTCATATCATTATGGTATTTTACAACTTCATTCATAAAAGCCCTCCAGTATCGTTTATTTACGGCTATCATAACACTAAGGAGGAGAGTTGTATATACTCCCTCTTAAAACAGACAAAACTCCCCCTAAAAGCAGACAAAACTCCTCCCTAAAGCAGACGAAACTCCCCCCCGAAGCAGACGAAACTCCCCCTTCTAACAGACAAAACTCCCCCCTTAATAGGCTGTATCCCTTGGGAGAGTAAGTCGGGAAGCCCCCTAAAAGGTTTTAAAAGATATTAAAAAGATATATAAAAGGTTTTAAAAAGGATATAGCACGTTAGCAGCTACTCTATCCCCTAGAAAAGCATATGATAATGGAGTGACTTTACAGGGCTTATAGAAGCCGTTGACAGCCGTCTGAGAGAGTTTAAGCAGTCTTTTGATATAAATATACGTAGAACAGTCCAAAAGCTCTGAAAACGTCTCTCAGAGCCTCAGAAGCCCTATTAGGAAACTCCAATAAAAATAAAATTGACTTTGCCAAAACTCCGCATGGGAATTTCCAGAATTTGTCAGAGATAGACTGTCGCCGGCGCTCCGGACGGCTGTCAGATAGCCCCCTCCCTTAGCCCCTTGACCGTCTGTGGAGTCCTTGGGAAGCCTATTACAACGTATTGGTATAGCCGCTCTGGTGTCGTCCTCTGTCGTCTGCTCCAGCGGCGTGTGTCAGTGTCTCTCATAGAGTCTAACGACTGTTATCAAGCTGTTTAGAAGCTTCGAGAGTCTATGTATGTTTTAGCTGTTTGAGTGACTGATTCACTGCAATTGTAATTGGTCTAGTCAACTGTCAAAGCAGCTCAATCACTCCATTAGGTACTGTATGGAGAGTCTTATGGACAGCTGTAGTCTTTAGTCTATCAATGTTTCGTAAGCAGTTGTACCACACACCTCGGTAGCGTGCCTACAAGCCGCTCTGAGCTGTCTGACAGGCCTCTTATTTTGCTTTGGTATGATTCTATTTGATAGGCGTTTAAAAGGCTTCACACGCATTTTAGACGGCTATTTGAGTAGCTATCCCCTCAGAATAAGAGCATATAAAAAAGACCGTTCCAGAATTGGAACAGCCTTGTTAAGAGGGGAATATTCAGATAAGGGTAGCATATATGCTTGGAGCTTCATTCTTGATAGCTGTGGCTAAGCTTACAGATAGCTCCGTTAAGTTAGCCCCTCGATACTGCTCATACGTCTCGTGAGAGTCGTTAGACTCCTCCTCCAGCAACTGACTAATAGGCTCTTGCTTGCCATTCATAATGGAGTTATAAGCCTCTGCTCCAATCTTATTTCTTAGACGTGTAGCCTCTTCTGGAGAGAGTTCAAGAATCTCTTCTCTAGTGATTTGAGACACTGGATCAGACGTCTTTTCAGCGGCTTTCATAGACTCTATGGAAGACTTATAAAAGCTTTCGGCAAGCTCATTGATCTCTGCTTTCTTAGATTCATTATAAGCCGTTAACACGCTAGTTAAGTAGCTATGATAGCTCTCTCCAATAGCTGCTCCAGAAGTCCGGTCAGCAACTTCATAGACCTCAGCAGCTTTGTCAAAGGTTACTCCATAGGTCTCCAATTGATTGATTAGTCGTTGATTCATTTCTTTAAAGTTCATTTAAATTACTTCCTTCCGTGTTGGGTTTTTTGGTTTACGTTTAGTTAACTCTTGGAACCAGCCGTTATCATGGAGCTGTTTAGAGTTTTGGATAATGATTTTTAGCTGTGTTTGAGCGGATATTACACGACCGTCCAAAGTTATTTCCCCTACCTTTTTCAAGACTTCTTCACTAATTACATAAGTGTGGTGGCTTTCCGCTTCTCGATTGTTGTGTACTCTGCTCCATCTATTTGTGGTAGGGTCAATATAATTCTCCAAAGGATTGTTAATCATATTTACTAATAGAGATTCCACCACGCTATCATCAGATCCGTAGAAGCTTCTATAATTCCTTCTAAAAGTTTGAATCCAATTAAACTGCTTATCTGTCAAATTTAAGTGGACTGTTTTAGCCGAATGCTTAGCTGTTAAAGGCTTTCCATAATGGCTTTTGTAGTCCTTTGGAGTGGCCTTCCAAAACTGTTTCTCGTTTATTGCTCTCCATTTCTCAGATACTTTCATCTATTCGCCCTCCAGAATTAAGCATTGCTCTTTCATGTAGCCTTCTAAAGCTTCATACTCAGCCTTTGTAATAGGCGTTTCGAAGGCGTCCAATGCATATGTAGTAGTGCTGTCAGAAGCATTTTGAGAGCTTTTAGGCTCCTCCACTTGGATAGTTGGTTGAATAGCTTCTCTAGGAGCTGTCTGAGTGACGTGTGAAGCTTCTTTAGCTAACTTTTTGAAGGTTATATGACAAGACGTTATAGCTCGGCTACCTGCTCTACTGATTTTATTAACGTTTATGATCTCGAATAAGCCTTTTTGCTCAAGCTCTTCCAATGCAGGCAGAATGTACTTTCTGAAAAGGTCTTGATTATTGGTACTTTTCGGAACGTAGAGCTTTTCTTTCCAGCCTTCTAAGGAAAGATTGACAAAGCCTTTCGAGCTCCATTGACTCAGCAAGTAGAACATGCCTTTTGTATACTTCGATTTCAACTCCAAGAATTGGAATACATTTAGAAGCGTGAAGCCCTCTTCTTTACTGATTTTCAAGTAGCTGTTTACCATTCTGGAGCTAAGGTAAACTGTCAGCATACCGCTTTCTCTGTTAGTTCTAATCTCAGTAAAGAAGCTGTTAGAAACCTCCTCAGAGCCCTCTACATACGTGAGATTCGCTAGCATTAATGTTCTATGAATCTTATTAATTGCTGTCTTGGTGGCTGTATTTGACCGTTTAAAGCTTGCTACGTCCGATTTGATAGCTAACTCCTTAAGGTTGATTGAAAGCTCTCTGTCCTCTTTAATAGGCTCGTACACACTGCCTGTCTGCTTGGCAATTTCTAGCATGATAGCCGTTAATAGGTTTATTTCATTAACTTTTAAATCACTCCATAGGCGTACAGTATCAAAGCTGTTACTAATCATTAAGAAGTTGTCTTCACTTACTTTCTGGAAGTCTTTGTTTGTAGTTGTTGGATTCATATGGAAAGCCCCTTTCACTATTTCTAAAGGCTATCCCCTATCTAGGAAAAGAGTGTCCCACGCTACCTAAATAGAGGATAAAGCTGGCTGATATTGCCTAGCTAATACTCCATATGACTACCGGCTTTACCTAAACAGATTCACGGTCAATCCTGCACTCACTACGGGCTTTGCTGGGGTAGACTCACGGTCAATCCAGAGTAAAAGCTATTTAAGAGGCTGTATCCCACGTGGCTCAAGGCTTCTAGCGTTTATCTCTTTTAGGGTAAAGTATTATCTTAAAGTATTATCTTAAAGTATTATCTTAAAGCATATATAGCTCTGCTAAAGCAGACCTAAGAGGCTAAAGCCTCTATCTATTCCATAAAGAAATAAGATCAAAGATAAAAGAAAGAGATAACTCCATTACAAGAGAAGGAAGGGCGGCCGCCTGCCACGCCTCTCGAAGATGTGGTACCTGCGGGAATGGAGTCATATTTGAAAGCATAATAAAAAGCCCCTCTCCAGAGATTGGAAAGGAGCTATCTTGTTATTTTTAAAAGTTAGTTGACATAATACATGCTATGCCAAGTAGTCCGATTGCCAAGGCTTTCAGAGCCTAGCCTTGTGAAATGAAATTGGTCTAGTTCATGAAAGCTTATTCCAAGGCTTTTTCACTCTTTCAAAAGATTGTGAAATTCAGCTGTTTTCATAAGCCTTGGCTAGTTATCTGAAATGCGCTTAGAATGCGCCTGTGCCACACCATTTTAGCATACTCTATCAGTTTTGTGTTATGATTCCAATGATAAGTTATTACATAAGCTATTATATACTGATATTTAAATATGATTGGAGTGCTAAGGACTATGAATACCAACGATTCTGAACAATTATTCGATAGCAACGAAGTAGCAAAGCGTTTAAAAATCTCTCCGGTAACCGTTAGAAAGTATTCAAATGATATGGAGAAACTAGCTAAAAAGCCTATCTATACAAGGTCTATAGAGAATCGTACTAAGAAGCTTTTTGTTGAGAAAGATATATCGGCTTTTGTCTATATAATGGAGAACAAAGCAAAGCCTTCTTTAAACTATGAAATGGCTGTAAGTCAAGCATATATAAAGTATTATACAGAAACTGCTATCCACTCTTCGAATGAAATTATTGGCATATCGGTTGATAATGGAGTGATAAAAGAATATCAGTTGCTTATTAAGCAGCAAAATGAAGTTATTGAAAAGCAATCAGAACAAATCGGAGAGCTTACTGAAAGGCTCGATAAACTTATTGGACTATTGGAAGAGCCGAAGGAGTCTCAAAACGTTATCGAAAAGCCTTCCCTATGGAGTAGATTATTCAAACAGTAATAGAGAGACACTAAAAATAGTGTATAAGACAGCTATGGGCACACCATTTTTAGTGTTTTTGAGTTGCAAGGGTTTCTATATTCTTAGTATAATGCTCTTAGAAGCTCTTCTGCACTGCCGTTGCAGATACGGCGGTCTTTTACAAAAGCTACTCCAATAGGCTACTTACCAAAGCTTAGAGAAGCTGTTAGAAAGCTTATCTAAACGGCTTAAGGATAACTATATAATCAGCAATTAAAAAGGCTCTGGGATAGTCTCCCAGAGTCTTATTTTGTGTAATCGTAAAGTAGAATGGAGTCTTTCTTAGAAATTGGCTTAAAGCTAAAGATAAGCTTTACAACTGATATTCCACGGCTTCCAGGAACAGCCCTTTTAATCTTTTCACACTGTAGTTCTGGAAATATATCAGAAAGCTCTGTGAGAGCTGGAGTGAGTATTGTTTTATTAATATCGCTCATTCGATAGCTCTTAGGAACGTCCAGAAGCCTTCTAAAGTCATCCATAGGTACTTCATAATAGCCGGTAGCCCTAAAC
>NZ_JBQASY010000042.1:0-5154 GCF_051909435.1 Enterococcus sp. 125944
ATCTGGAGTCTCTGGTGTTACCGGAGTTTCTGGATCTGGAGTCTCAGGCGTTACCGGAGTTTCTGGATCTGGAGTCTCTGGTGTTACCGGAGTTTCTGGATCTGGAGTCTCTGGCGTTACCGGAGTTTCTGGATCTGGAGTCTCAGGCGTTACCGGAGTTTCTGGATCTGGAGTCTCTGGCGTTACCGGAGTTTCTGGATCTGGAGTCTCTGGTGTTACCGGAGTTTCTGGATCTGGAGTCTCAGGTGTTACCGGAGTTTCTGGATCTGGAGTCTCAGGTGTTACCGGAGTCTCTGGATCTGGGTTCTCAGGTGTTACCGGAGTTTCTGGATCTGGGTTCTCAGGCGTTACTGGAGTCTCTGGATCTGGGTTCTCAGGCGTTACTGGAGTTTCTGGATCTGGGTTCTCAGGTGTTACCGGAGTCTCTGGATCTGGGTTCTCTGGCGTTACTGGAGTTTCTGGATCAGGTGATATCACACTACCGTCACCACTTGCATTTCCATCTGTTAGTTTTACATAATTATCCCAGTACCAGCTAGTATTGCCTAATTGATAAGGAGAGTAACCATACATAACTACTCTAGTAGCAATATCTTTTTTATCTGTATAAGGAGAAGTATATTGAACGACATAAGTTTCGTTATCAATATTGCTCGGAAAACTAATATTAATTTTATTATCATAAAAATCAATATAGCATTGATTAGTCACGTCTTCTAGTGAATCATTTGTAGCAATAGAAAAACTGTCGGTTAGTCTTCCGTTTGATTTTACTTTATAAACTTTTATTTGAGTATTTGTCTTATCGTAGATAATTTCAGAATTATATCCATTTTCTTCTTTTCTTTGATTTCTAATTTCAATACTTTTATTTCCTAAAGTTTGTTTTAAAGAATTGACATAGATAGTATGAGAAAAATTATGGTTATTCAAGTCTACATTAAATATGTTACCAGCACCATTAGCATTATATTGAGGTCCTACATTTTTAGAATAATCCACTAACAGACTCAAATCTTTTTTACTATTGCCTATACTCGCAGTAATAGTTTGATAAGAAGTATTAGTTACTACTTCTGGATCAATAAAGATCGGTAAAGAAATTTTTCCACTAACATTATCATGCACTGCTACATAATCCGTAAATTCGTATTGAATACGATTAGTATCCATATCGTATTTTCCAGTTGCTATAATTGAATTATCTGGAGCTAAGAGATTAGGCATTGTGACAGAGTTAGCTTCTGTAATTCCATAAAAATTAGCATTTTCACTCAAGTCAATATAAAAATAATCTTTTGGATTAACTGAGTCAGGGACTTTGAATGCATAATTTGAAGTTAGCGATTCTGCATTATGTGGAAATATGACTTTCTCTTTATTATTAGATATTGAAATATTAATATTTGTTAATTGATCACTAACATTTTTAGATTGGTCATAATAAGTAGTAGTTACTGTTTCTTCTGCTGAAACAGTATGTAAAGGTATAAAAATAGTAGAACTTAATAATACCCCGCTAAATATGACAATTGATGCAACTCCTGTTTTCAGTCGACTAATTCTCCACTTTTTGATAATTGGATTGCTTTTTAATTCTAATAACTTTTTATTGTTTTTTCCAACCATAAAATTATCCTTTCTACATAATTTATTCGAACGATAAAAATGATCGTTCATTTTCATTATAATAATATTTAATGGAAAAACAAGTTAAAAATATTGTTTGAATAATAATTCCAATTATTTCTATAATATTTGTTAACTGTAAGATACTACTAGACTAAAATCCATTTTTGTTTTTTTAAGTAAGTATAGTATATAAATTAAAGGTGTTCCTTACATTATTCTATATGATTTGAATACTATAAGAAACAACAATTGATAAAATTATTGACAAAGTTTTTAAAGGTATTACCATTGATATTGAACGCTTATTTTTTTAGGGGGATGAGAAATGAATGTCTTTGATGCTACTTTAAAGAGATTAGAATACATATTTGAAGAATTTGACAAGGTGTATTTTTCATTTAGTGGTGGTAAGGATAGTGGGATAATGGTTCAGTTAGCTAATCTAGTTGCAGAAAAATTAGATAGAAATTTTGATCTATTAATATTAAATATTGAAGCAAATTACACAGCAACTGTTGATTTTATAAAAAAAATTGAACAGTTACCTAGAGTAAAAAATATTTATCATTTTTGCTTACCTTTTTTTGAGGATAACAACACTAGTTTTTTTCAACCTCAATGGAAAATGTGGGATCCAAGCGAAAAAGAAAAATGGATTCATTCTCTTCCTAAAAATGCCATAACTTTGGAAAATATTGATGACGGTTTAAAGAAATATTATTCATTATCAAATGGTAATCCCGACAGATTTCTTCGTTATTTTCAAAATTGGTATAAAGAACAATATCCCCAAAGTGCTGTATCATGTGGTGTAGGTATAAGAGCACAAGAAAGTTTACATAGACATAGTGCTGTTACAAAAGGTGAAAATAAATATAAGAATCGATGTTGGATAAATATAACTTTAGAAGGAAATATTTTGTTTTATCCTTTATTTGATTGGAAAGTTGATGACATTTGGGCTGCAACTTTTAAATGTGGACTAGAATATAATTATATCTATGAGAAAATGTATAAGATTGGATATAAGTACCGGGACATGAGAATATGTCAGCCTTTCGGATTACAACAAAGAAAAGCGTTAAATCAATTTGCTGAACTTGAACCTGAAACATGGGATAAATTAGTAAAAAGAGTAAGTGGAGTTAATTTTGGAAATATATATGGTAAAACTAGTCTTTTAGGATTAAATACTTCTCAAAAACCTTCATTTATGACTTGGCAAAGATATTCTATTTTTTTACTAGAAACATTAGGATTATATTCTCCTCTTTTAATGAATCATTATTACAGAAAGATATGTATTCTTTTTGCTTATTACAAGAATAAATATAATATGGATATCCAAGATATGCCAGATGAATCAAAAAGAAAAGATTGGATAAAAGATGAAAGACTTTGGAATGACTGGAAAGGGATAGCTAAAGCTTTAGAAAAAAATGACTTTGTTTTATCTACTAGAAATTATAGTTTAACGAAAAAAGATGAAGCTGAACTATATGAGATGTTTAAAGAATATAAAGACTTTTTGGGAATAAATCAATTAAAAGGAAAGAGGTACGAAAATATTGTACAAAAAATAGGAGGAATGAAATGAGCGAAATAGATATTAAAGTTTATATACCCCCATACAATAAACAAAATTTTTACAGTTTAATGGGGAAATATTTTGCTGAAAGAGTATATAGAAGAAAATTACCTTATTTAATAAATACACCTAGTACTATTTGGTTTTTGTTAATGAACAAGGAAAGGATAATTGGATTTTCTTCCATCCAAATTTCCAATGAGTTTATTGATATTGGAGATGTTTTTGTTGAAGATGAAAATGACGATACTCGAAAGTATCTATTGGAGAAGGTTTTATTTTTCATAGACAAGAAATGTGAAAGAAAGTGTGTACGAATTTCTTTAAAAAAAGATCAGTACTTAAATAATCTGAAACATTATTGTTTTAAACAATATAGAGAGACAAAGAATTATTTATTTTTTAGGAGAGAAATCAATGAACAAGATTGATATGCCTGTTTTAAATGTAAAAATGGTTCCAGTAGAGAAAATAAAAAGTAATAATTATAACCCAAATCATGTCGCTGAACCTGAAATGGAGCTTTTAGAATTATCGATTTTAAAAGACGGATATACACAACCAATTGTTTGCTATTATGATGATAAAAAAGACGAATATATTATTATTGATGGGTTCCATAGGTATTTAATTGGAAAAAGCAAACTTGATTTAAAAGAACTTCCTTTAGTTGTAATTGATAAGCCATTGGAGCAAAGAATGTCAAGTACAATTAGACACAATAGAGCTAGAGGGAAACATGAAATAGATAAAATGTCCGAATTAGTTCTACTGCTTGTCAATGAAGGATGGGACGATCATAAAATAGGGAAAGAACTAGGAATGGAAAAAGAAGAAGTTCTTAGATTAAAACAAGTAACAGGGTTGAAAAGTGCCTTTTTGAACCATGAATTTAGTGAATCATGGGATGAATTTGTAAAAAAAAATTATCCTAAACAAAAGGATGAATAAGTGGTAAAGATTTTTATAAACACGATTTTAATATAAACGTTCATTTTATTGTTGACAAGATATATTTGTTATATTAAATTATGTGTAAATCGGAATTATTTCTTTTAAAAAAATTTAAATTAGGAGTGATATTATGAAATTTTGTGAAACAAAAAAAGTATTAAATCAATTGGTAGCCGATTTAAGCGTATTTTCAGTAAGAATACATCAAGTTCATTGGTATATGCGTGGAGAAAGGTTTCTATTTCTACATCCTAAAATGGATGATCTCATGGAGCAAATTAATGATCAGTTAGATGTAATTTCAGAACGACTGATTACACTTGATGGATCTCCGTATTCAACCCTAGAAGAGTTTTTTACAAATTCCAAATTAGAAGAAGAAAAAGGCTCTTGGAATAAAACTATTGATGAACAAATTGATTATTTATTGGAAGGTTATAATTATCTTGTTTCGACATATGAAGAGGGGATTGAAACTGCAGGAAAGGAAGGCGATGACTGTACAGAGGATATTTTTATTGGTTCTAAATCAGAGCTAGAAAAAGAGATTTGGATGTTAAAAGCAGAGTTAGGTAACTCACCTGAGTTAGATAAATAGATACAGAACTTCAAGTGAATGGTTATGATATTTCCTTGTGAATAGGGAGTGTTTTTCAGTGTTTCTATGAATACTATAAGTGAGATTGATAAAAAAACAAAAACATCTAAGGAGAGATTTATTTCTACCTTAGATGTTTTTTCACTAAGTGATCTAAATATAAGTGCAGGTAGATTTTAACAACTAATTATATCAAAGAAATAAGTATATAGTACTGTAAAAATATATATTATAAATTATCTTAACAAAGAGTTGATGGGAACATACGCAATGAGAGTGTAAAATATTTTGTGTAAATAGAAAAAAGGAAGTCCCTTCTGTAGAATAGAGTTACCACAACACATTCACAGAAGAGAGGACTTCCCTATGAACGATTTTACTA
>NZ_JBQASY010000043.1:0-5076 GCF_051909435.1 Enterococcus sp. 125944
TCTAAACGAAATAATATTCCTAGAAAATCACTGGATTATCGAACACCTTTGGAAGTATTTTTGAGTTACGTAAGTATTGATGATCTGTCTAACTTAATTTGACAATTAAGATAAAGAAAACCAGATTTAAAAAAGGAGGAAGCAAAATGTCCACTATTACTATAGGTTTAATCATGTTCGTTGCACTTGAATTTCTATTTATCATGTATTTGGAAACTTTTGCGACTACTTCAAAGAGAACGCAACGGGTTTTCAATTTATCAAAAGAAGAATTAGAACGCCCTTCACTGAATACATTGTTCAAAAATCAAGGAATCTATAATGGGTTAATCGGCATCGGCTTGCTCTATAGCGTGTTTCTTTCCGCTTCTCCTGTCGAATTGAGTCGCCTGCTTTTGATTTATATCATTTTAGTTGCTCTGTATGGAAGCATCACTAGTGACAAAAAAATTATATTGACACAAGGCGGCTTAGCAATCCTTGCATTGATAGCAACTTTTTTCTGATTTTTGAAAGATAATCAAAATGACCTCTCACAGTTATGTGTTCCATTAAATGATGGAACCGTTGCTAGTGAGAGGTTTTTTGTTGATTTCATTTGTTAAATGAGAGGACAAGTTTGCACTTGTCGTAAAAAATGATAGGATAAAGCTAACGATACAAACCTAAAAGAATCGGACTTTTACTCAGCGGTTTTCTGGACGTAAACTGGTGGCTGCGAAAAGCGCTTTGACTAATATTGGTGTCAGGATCACTGCTGTGATCACTTCAGAAACGCCGTTAGTCACTGCAATAGCTCCTAATGTGACAAACAAAGCGGAAGCATCAACACCATAGGTAGTTGCCACCAAACTAGTGTACAGGGTTCCCATCAACGTTAACACGAGAACCGTGTTGGTAAGGGTACCAAAGATGGCTGCAACAATAGAAGCAAGGACGACTTTCTTTGTTTTACGATAGAGCCAAGTAAACAATATACCAGCGACGAGACCTACTAAGACCCTTGGCAGGACTGAGATGATCGGATTAGTGAATACTGTGATATCCAAAGGGGTCGTAGGGGAAGTGAATGCCCGAATAATCGTGAAAATCCCCCAAACCAAGCCGATAAACATCCCATCTCTCGTTCCTAAAACAATGGCAGCAACAATGACCGTGATATGAATGATCGTCAGACTAGTGATGCCGATAGGAATAAAGCCAAGGAAAGGTACCATAGTTTGTAAGATAATGATTGCGGTTAGAATTGCACGGATCACTAAACGATACGTTTTATTTTTTGTGTTCATGAGAAAACACCCTTTCTTATAGAATGACACTCGTGTCATTTTTATGTTAGGATGATTATACAATAAAATGACACAGGTGTCATTAATAAAGTGAGGTGGAAGCATGAAAAAGCCGATCGAAGAAAAAAAACGGCAAAAACGAGAAGCGATTTTGGAAAGTGCCAAAGTAGTATTCAGCAAGAAAGGATTGATCGATGCAACGATGCAAGACATCATCGAAGAATGCGGCATTAGTCGCGGCGGGATCTATCTGTACTTTCAATCGGTGGATGCGATTTTCTTAGAAGTGCTGCAACAACGTTCGCAACGACGGTTTAATGAAGTTCGAGCAATGATCAAAGCGAATGCTTCTTTCGAGACTATCTTGACGAAATATTTTGAGGATCATAAATACCGATTGCTTCATAGCATATCCGACAGCATGCTGCGAGCGACGTATGAGTATTATTATACGCATAAGTCAGTTGAGACGAGTTCGTTGCAGCAAACGCAGTTGACTGAGACGAAACGCACGATCCAAGAGATTTTTCAAGTTGGAGTTGCGCAAGGCGTGATTGCCGATCGGAATCTGGAAGCAATCGCAGAGAACTATATGTTTGTTATAGAAGGTCTGGGTATTTTAGCTTTGACGGGTCATATTCAAGAAGAACAAATCGATCATCAAATTCAAGTGATGCGAACACTGTTGCCGTATCAATAAAAGTTTTTAGAAGCTGTGATAGAAGATAATACAAAAAATGGAGAAATAGCCTTTCTCAAGTTCGATTGAGATCGAACGATCTCTGGACTTTTTTGTAGTGAATTCTTTTGTTACGGCTTTTTTCTACGGCTTTTTTTCTACGGCTTTGTAATCTTTTTGAAATCAAGAACGGTTTGTATCTTACAGATACTGCTTGATTTCATAAACTCACCAACTTAGATGTCTTTTCGAAAAGTGATCATAATGGAAGGTTGAGTGTTTTTTAAGAAACTATCGAGAATTAAAAAACAATTGATTTCACTTGTAATGAAAATGTAAACGGGAAATCAATTGGGTTGTGAATAGGAGTATGTTAAAATGATAAATGTCAAATAAATGTAATTTGATGATCAAAATTGACGAATTGGAGGAGAAAATGAAAAAGAAACTTGCATCATCTTTGTGCATTTGTGCAATAGCGCTGACAAGTCCTGTCATCCCAACCGCCGTGTTCGCCGATGATTACGATCAATTGATTCAGCAAAAAAATAACGAAGTAGCTGAATTGAAACAACAGCATCAATCGGTGCAGACACAAATAGATCAGTTAACAAATGAAGTGTCTGACATCAATGAACAAGCAGCTGAATTAATCGCTCAGCAGAAAAAACTAGGGAATGAAATCAATGATTTAGAAAAAGAAGTGACTGATTTGGAAGCACGGATCGAGAAACGACAAGTAGCGATCCAGAATCAAGCACGAGACACTCAAGTCAATGGGAAAAGTGATCGCTTTATTTCCGTGCTTTTGGATTCCGAATCTTTCGGTGACTTTGTTCAGCGGTTCCACGGAATGACGACGATCGTCAATGCCAATAATCAGATGATCCAACAGCAACAAGCGGACCAAGCAGCTGTTAAGACAAAGAAAAATGAAGCAGAAACCAAAATGGCGGAAATGCAGCAAATGCAAGGCCAGCTGGAAGCCCAAAAAGGGAAGCTGGCGTCCAAGCAAGCAGATCTGAATGTCTTGCAGACAAACCTTTCTTTACGGCAAGCAAATAAAGAAAGTGAAAAGGAAGCATTGCTCGCTCAAAAAGAAGCCTATGAGGCAGAACAAACTCGAATAAGAGAAGAATCAGAGCGGGTCGCAGCAAGACAGCAGGCAGCAGCTGAAGATCAGCTCATACCAACGACTACCGAGTCTTCTGAAAATTCTTCGATTTCTGAAGCTGATTCTTCTGAAACCGAACGTTCTGCTCAAGGAGAATCCACTGATGTTCAAGGGGATATCCAAGAAACACCAACAAATAATGAAATAAGCCCCGTAACTACTCCAGATTCTTCTTCGACGGCAGCAAGTACGGAAAGCAGCAGAAATCCTGCTCCTAGCTCTAAGCCTGCACCGCCGACACCATCTGCGCCAATTGGGAACGTTGGAGCTGCGATCGTAGCAGAAGCTTACCATCATCTCAATAAGCCGTATGTCTGGGGAGCAAAAGGACCAGATAGTTTTGACTGTTCAGGATTTACCCGTTATGTCTATTTACAAGTAACCGGAAAAGATATCGGTGGCTGGACAGTACCGCAAGAAACTCCTGGTACAATGATTTCTGTTAGTCAAGCGCAAGCTGGTGACTTACTGTTTTGGGGTGCTGCCGGCAGTACCCACCATGTAGCCATCTCTTTAGGAGGCAACCAGTACATTCATGCCCCTCGTCCAGGACAGACAGTTTCTGTGGGGAATACAGCGTACTACACTCCGAGCTTTGCAGTTAGAGTCAATTAATTATTTTATCTTTATAAACACTTGATCCAGTGGACTGATTCTCATTGAACCCAATGGGCAGAAAGAATCAGTGCTAGTAGAAGGAGAGAAAAATGAAAAGCAGAAAACAGATCCGCAAAGAGTTGCAACGGCAAAAACGCAGTCAATTGTACCGAAAAGGAGCTGCTACCACTACCGCTCTCGTTAGTTCGCTGAATTTAGTACCGGTTAGTGTGCTCGCAACTTCTGTTGAAGAATCGAATGACACAGGTGTACAAGTGGTTGAACAGCCTACGGTAGCTTCGTCGGATGATACAGCCGATTTACACGATTTAGTAAATGAATCACAAGCGAGTCAAGCAACAACCACCGAGGATACTGGAACCGAAAAATCGTTGACTGAGGACACAGATTCCACAGTATCATCAAGTGAGTCAGCAACCAGCGAGTCTTCAGAAGAACCTCTAGGAACGGAGCCTGCCAGTGACGCTGATTCTGCAGAATCGACAAGTGAGATCCCAATGTTGTCAGAGGCAGAGCGAATTGCATTAGAAACAAAGATTATGCCTAATATCGATCGTGTGATGGCAAGATCTAATACACAACAAGCCTTCATCCAGCAAGTAGGACCAATGGCGCAACAAGTAGCAAGTGTCAACGATCTTTATGCCTCCGTCATGATAGCACAAGCGATCCTTGAATCAGGATGGGGACAATCCACACTTACGACGCAAGCAAACAATATGTTTGGGATCAAAGGTTCATACAATGGTCAATATGTTGAGATGCGAACAATGGAAGATGATGGCAACGGCAATCTTTATGAGATCGTTGCAAAATTCCGCAAATATCCGTCTTTAAAGGAATCATTTGAAGATAATGCCCATGTCTTAAAAACGACTTCTTTTTCACCAGGCGTTTATTTTTACAGTGGGGCTTGGAAATCCAATACCTCTTCCTATCGTGATGCCACACAATGGCTTCAAGGAAGGTATGCGACAGATACGACTTATGCCGGCAAGCTGAATAATTTGATCGAAACCTACAATTTGACACAATTTGATTCCGCGACCGGTGGCGGCAGCGGGAATGGCAACAACACCAATAATTCAGAACAAACGATCAATAAGCAATTCAAGACCATGGCAGCGCTGAATATTCGTTCAGATGCTTCAACCAGTGCCAGTGTAGTGGGGTCATTAGCCAATAATACGACCTTCAAAGCAGTAGCCCAAAAACAAGGAACCAGTGTTAATGGCAACAGTACTTGGTATCGGGTGGAAGGCAAAGGCTGGGTCAGCGCCGCGTATGTGACGGAAGTAGGATCCAACAATAACAGC
>NZ_JBQASY010000044.1:0-4721 GCF_051909435.1 Enterococcus sp. 125944
GGGATTTTCCATAGGGATTTTCCATAGGGATTTTCCATAGGGATTTTCCATAGGGATTTTCCATAGGGATTTTCCATAGGGATTTTCCATAGGGATTTTCCATAGGGATTTAGGAGGCATTGCTTCGCTCGCCTCCTAATCACCATCAATACAAGTTTTGATCTTATCTAACAATTCATACGTTTGCTTCTTGAACTCCTGGTATTGTTTTTGTTGGTACTTTTCTTGTTCAAATAAGTCTAATAAAGAAATACGCTGTAAACTAGCTTCGTTGAATGCGGTACGATCCTGGAAATAACCTAAAAACATATCATTTCCTGAAATAATTTGTTTGAATTGCCGAGAAACATCGGTATTATGCGCAATTTGGTTTCCTATATAGCGTACCTCCGCATGAACATAGCTTTTTCCAGTAAACACATCTGTTAATTCATTCGCTAGATACTCGATATGTCCATTTAAGTTTAGGAGTGCTTCGAAACCGTCTGCGCTTGGATCAGACACACCTAAAACGAGATCAGAAGCTGCTAACATATTATTCGTGATAATATTGCTATCGTTTCGTGTATCGATTACAACATACGCATACTTCTTGAATGTATCAAATTGGCGTAAATAGCTACTAAAGATCAAGGTATTGTTGATTCGCTGAATCAATTCCGTATTTACTAGCTCTAATTCAGCTGTACCTGCCACTAAATCCAACTGCTCTCTTACTGCCATTGGGACCACTTCTTGACGTCTAAATAATCGTGTCAATTCTGCTTGTTCCTCGATTTCTTCGGTAAACCGTTTTGTTGCATTTCCGCTTTCGTCGGAATCAATCAAGCATGTCTGGCCAAATCGTGAAAGATATACTGCTAACATACAAGATACACTTGTTTTTCCTGTACCGCCTTTTTTATTGTTTACTGCAATATACTTTGTCATTGTTTTTCCCTCTCTTTATTATTGATATTCTAGGCGTTCCTTTTGTCTTAATTGTTTTCCTTCTCGTACGCCTTCCTGAAATGCTCCCAGATCTTTTATTTTCTGAGATATGTCTTTTCCTGGTACTAGCGATAATTCGTTAAACTCTTTTTGTACATATTCTGGTACTTGCAATGCCAATTCATACCCATTTGTTTTTACTTGTTCCCAGAACTGTTCCTGCAATCCTGCAAGATATCCTTGAATATAATCTTGCTTTAACTGCCATTTTCGTTTTCTTTTTCGCTTGATTTCTGGCCGTTGCATGTACGTTCTTGCACAATAAGCAATACTACCTTTCGCAAAATGAAACGTAATATCCGCAATTTCTACATCTGATTTTGTTCCTAAAAAATGCAATTCAACTGGTGTACCTGCTACATAGTAATATTTCACGCGAAAATTCCAATAAATAACTCCTGCTAAGAGATATACCCATTTCTGCGGCTTTCCTTGATAGACAACAAAATCAACCACTTTCTCTTCAAAAGAAGATTGTTCACAATCAAATAGTTGTTCTTCAGATACTCCGTAAGCAAGCATTAACTCTTGTGCTTTAGCTAATGCACTCATGGATTCTTCGTCATTTGCATCATTCGCTAAAGCTAAAAGCTTTTGAATTTTCATAAATCGTTTATCGCTCATTTTTTATCCTCCTTCCTTGAATACCAAATGTTTTCATCACTTGATATTCTGCTCGAATCATTCGTTCAAGTGTATGATCTGGAAAATACCTCATGTTACTTTCTGCTCGATCTCTTGCGACAATCTCCTTCCACATTTCTTTCACTTCTCTTGAGACTAAGCAATCAATTCTTACTTTTTCTTCCACATGTGGAGCTTTTACCTTCACATGTGGACTTGAATCATCTTTTTTCATTTAGAAAACTCCCTTCTTTCTTCTACTTCATACTTATACATATACTCGTCCCAGGACAAAAACAAATAAATGAATAAACTAGCAAACAGTCCTAGTTGAATCATGCCAGGTAATAATCGTGTAACCATCCCTACTAAAATAAGTGCAACAATTAATCGTTTATTCATCTTGAAATTTCACTCCTTTGATAGACTCGGTGATAATTTTGTTCGATACTTCTTTTCCATCGATTTCCCTCCCTTGGGTCATTTTCTTTTCATTCCTGCATAAAAACCGGCACAATCTATCTCAAATCGTTTTTTTAATACGTTTAAACAATAGTCTTGTCTTTTTTTCGACTGACGAATATTTAACTCTTGATATCCATATATGCCAGGGCAATTATTTTTGAACATTTGGCTTGCTAAGTACCTTTCACGCTTCAAAATAAACCGATAATCTTCTTCTGTGTATTCACTAGCTTTCAATAACCCGCTACTTTTTACATCATTTAAGTAGTATTCAAGAAAATCTTGTTCTGAGATCACTCGTTCGTTTTCCTGAAACAACTCTGAACGATTGATTCCCCATTCTTCAAAATACTCCATCAACACATGATAGTCTGGTTTACGTTTGTGCTTGGCTACGTAACAATCATATTCTTGTACCGCAAACAAATACTCATTATGCAAAAGATTCAAGGAGCGCCAACTCGTCAAATCACATTCAGGATATAGACGAGTCACACCTGTTTTAATGATTTCAATATAACGATCAACATACTCCTCCAATTCCATCATTTCACCTCTAAATAAAGACTTTTTTCTAAGAAAGGCGTTCAAACTGCCTTGTGCCTCGTATTAATTGATACTTACTTTTACAGCTGGGACATTCCCAAATATAGGTTGGATAGAAATTTCCTCTACTTCTTCTTATTTGGTGTTCTGCCAACTCGGAACAATCACATTTTATATGGCTTGGCGGCCAATGATGGTGCTGATTAAACTGATTGACTGGAATCAAATATCTCCCATTAAAACACTCGCGATTTGAAAATTGATACATCTTTCTCCCTCATTTCTTCATAGCATCTTCATACCGATCAAAAATATGGACTTTTTCGATCGGTAGTTTTCCAGTTTGTTTTTCGATCAGTTTGGGCAAGATTGTTTTTAACCATTTTTGATCTGACACATAGTCCGGGAAATTGCCGATCGTAGTAAGCACTGTATCATCTGTTGTAAAATCAACGAGCAAAATATTTTTGTAAGGTGGAATACTCGCAACATAATTAATGATATTTTCATTTGTATTCTCAAAAGATCCAATATAGGTAAACTCGTGGTAAATATCTATCAAACCCATCTTTTTCCCTCCCATCCTTTTATAGAACGATTCGCGTATTAATGTTCTTTGGGTTCAATACTTCATCATCAGTAAACAAAATCATCTCTACTATTTGAAGGCTACCGTTAAAATCTTTGAAAGGGGGAAATCCCCCTTAATAATAGCTACTTTCATATACTGGTTGACCATCATAGCGATAGAAAGTGTCCCAACTGCGATTACCATATAACTCATTAGGGTATAGTGCTGAATTGATTCGTTTTCTAACAATGCTGTCTTTTGTTCTTGCGAGCGGATAATCAATAAACTCATTTGGTATGGGCGCAGTCGTTCCACTCATTGAGGTATATGTTTTGACAGTCTGCTTTTTTAATGGTCGAAACCAGGCGGTTTTTTCCGTTAATTTCACGATCTGCCAGAAAGTAACATTGGTTTGTTCATAGCCCCAGGAGCTATAAAAGATGTCTCCGACTTGATATGGTGTGTTTTTTGTTTGTGTGATCATAGTTGACTCCTCCTAAAAATAAAGTTTTTTATTTTTTTGAAAGTTGTTCTTCCCTCCAACCTTTTCGGTGGAGGGAGTTGGCTAGGGTGTTAGGGGCAAAGCCCCTAAGGTTTTGATTTGAGTGACTTTCATAGTCAGCTGAAAGATTAAGAAAAGGTATTCTGTTGTCAAAGATCAAAAGTGAAAATTCTGATTAGATTTTCTTTTCGTGCGTCGGTCGTTTGGCATAACCGGCTCGAAACCATGTTCTGACGATTGCCAAGGGCGCGCAGCGTGCATTTTACCCTTGGCGATTGACAGGTTATGGTTTAGGTTATACTAGCCAAATGACTGATGCATGAATTAGAAAATCTTCTGACTTTTCACTTCTTTGACAACAGAATACCTTGATCCTATTCATAGCTTGAAAATCATTCAAATATTAGGAGCTTACTCAAAGCTTTACAATAAGTGGTTCTATAATATTTTGTGTTGGTGGAAAATCGAAGGCGATTTTCTACTAACACTTTTTCTTCGTTTCAACTCAAAAAGAGACTCACTTTTGGTAAAATTTAGTCGACCAAAACGTCATCCTACCAAAGGAGTCTCTCAATGGATAATCATACTAGAAAATTACTCGGATTAACAGATAAACATTTATTTTTTGATGAAGAATGGCTGATTGAAAAAGAATATAAAGGCGTTCAAGCGCAGTTTATTAAAGGAAAATTGGATGACTCTCCTTCCTATTGTGAACACTGTCGATCGGTTCGTATTATCCGCAACGGTTCCTATACGACACGCACTCAGATGTTGAAAGTCAAAGAAAAGTTGACTATTTTAGAATTAAAACGTACCCGTTTTCTCTGCCATGATTGTGGAAGGACCTTTTCTGCGAAAACGGACTTAGTTGATGAACATCATCAACTAACAAAGGAACTGAAGCAGGCAATTCTCATGGAACTGTACGAAAATCAATCACGTAAACTAATCGCTAAGAAGTACTTCGTCTCGGATGGGACGGTGACACGGATCTTGCGTGAAGCAACGAAGCATTACCAG
>NZ_JBQASY010000045.1:0-4675 GCF_051909435.1 Enterococcus sp. 125944
TGGTGTAACATCGTTCACTTTCGTGCCTTCCGGCAACTCTTCCAAGTTAGTTACATTATCCGTCAGATCAATCGTTCCTCCGTAGTTGACTTCTTCTTTTTCTACTTCTGGAGTATATTTTTCAGCATCATTTCGATTGTCCACTACTTCCACTGGAACTTTCACTGTATCTTTTGTTCCATCTGGATACGTAACTTCTATCGTTCCTTCATACTCACCTGGCTGGGTTGTATCAATGACACCTTCTGGTGTAACATCGTTCACTTTCGTGCCTTCCGGCAACTCTTCCAAGTTAGTTACATTATCCGTCAGATCAATCGTTCCTCCGTAGTTGACTTCTTCTTTTTCTACTTCTGGTTCATAAAATTCAGCATCACTAGAAAGTTTCTTATAATACAAATTAATGATATTTCCATCTTTTTGTGTGATTATTAAACTTTCAGGATCGGCAGTCACAAACTCATAATTACTAATTTCGTATGTTTCCCCCATATCCATTCCATTAATTTCTTGACCAAACGTAGAAACTAAGTAGGTTGATTCACGTAACTTCAATAATTGTTCTGTATCCTTGGTTGAATAATCATAGAAATTAATGGTAGTAGGGAATAAATTAATGTAACTTGAAGCAAGTGAGTTTCTTACTATTCTCTCTTGATCATTTTTTTTATCTGTAAACCATGTTTTAATTTCTGCTGATATCAATTGATCTTCATCTTCAATTAGAGGTTTAGGCATAACAGGAATATCAATAAAGTTTGCACCAACAAATGGTGAAGAACTCAAAGTATTCATAAAGCTCTCAACAGCATTAACGTAGTAAACTCCGTTTTCATACTGACCAGCTTTATCCTTGTTGACTTCAATTTTTATTTTATTATCTACAAACATATTCTTTTTCAACATGACAGGTGCATTTGATCCACCGTCATGATGGTTGATACTATTTTCTCTGTATACTTGCCAAATCGTAATATAATCATCATCTGAAACTAAATTTAATATTTGTGGATCAATCTCAATATTAAATGAAACAGGTCGACCTAAATCAAGTGCCGTTCCATATAAAAGGTTATTCATGATCGTATTCTGAACTCTAATCAGACTTTTATCAGTTCCTTCGAGAATACTACTGAACTGACCATCGCTTCCCATTTGCTTTCCTTCATAAGTGGTAGTAATTGTATGGACAGATGGTGAGTTTAACCAATTTGAATTATTTTCATCTGGCTCCTCTTGTGAAAGATCAACAATAGTATTCTTATTTAAACTTTCTTTAGCAATAGTTGCAACACCAGAACTTGATTGACCTTGTAAACGAAGTTGAACACCAAACTTATCCCTTCCAAGCTCTTGCTGTAACTCTGCGACATCTTTCGATAATTTTATATAGATATTCGCTTCATATCTTTCAGCCTCGAGAGGAACAGATGGAAATACACCCCAGTTTCCAGATAGCGCGCCTCGACTCTTAGGATTCGTGCCCGGAATACGTATGAAAAATTTATCTAATAACACACGATAGATTCCGCCAGTTTTTTGATCTACTTGTGCATAAGCATCACTTACACCTGTCGGAGTTCCAAAAGTATTTACATTGCTCAATGTATTAGTATCTACTTTTTCAAAATATCGTTGGTACCCAACTTGTGCACCGATGTTTACGGTATTTTTTATGTTAATTTCTTCAATATATTTCGTAAGCTCTGGATCCACACGAAGATAAATCCAATCAATTGAAGCAGGCGTTGCTGCAGCTCTGTAAGCCATTTTCAAATGTAATTGAGTGGGATCATCAGTTTTTACACCCACATAAGTAATTCCAGTCTGAGTAATCAAACTTCCAGAAATGTTAGAATTGTCTGGTAGTGCCCAATCTTCTAAAAAGTTTTCTCCAGTTTGAACATCAAGACTCCTAACACTTCTACGTAAAGTTCTTGATGCTGATGATGAATTATTTTCCTCTAATAAAGAAATACTATCTTTTTTGATCGTTTTTTGTGGAGTAACATTTTCTATAGCAGTATCTTCTAAATTAACTAAGTCCCTTGTTGTATTAGATAAAACTGTCGTATCTTTATCTACTTGTGAAGTATTGCTTTTTATACTTTCTTCTGTAACTCTTGTCATCTGATTCTCAACTAAAGCAGCATCATCGCTATCTTCATGAGGATGTACTTCTAATTGTTGAATAGCATCATTATCAGTCAAGACTTCCTTTTGAATAATACTCTCTGACTGAACTTCAATACTATCTTCAGATAAATTTGTATTTTCTTGATTGTTAGTAGTTTCACCAAATGAATTTTCTGATTCAGAAATGGTTGCTTTCGAAGCTAGTTCTAGATCTTTATTTATAGCACTATCTTCCGACACATCAATATTTTGTTTTTCTTCTGAATTACTTTCTTTTAGAATAGAATTATTCAAAGTAGATTGGATTTCAGTTGATTGATTTATCTCCGTTGTTTCACTAGCAAAAGAAACTGTAGGACAAGAAATTAATCCTATTCCTAAAAACATTGCACCGATAATGAAAGAAGCCGCTCCACCTCCTCCTTTTTTCTTTTTAATTGCGTACTTAAACTTCTTCTCGCTTCTTTGATAAAACATACTTTATCCTCCTAACATAAAAAGTTATCAAAAAGAAAACCTAAAAAACGAACGTTCATTTTATAAGAAAGGTTAGAATAGATTCCCTTTCTCAATTTATATGTTAAATTAAATTTATAATATTTTCAATATGAACGTTCACTTTTTATTAGTCACAAAAGATCTATTTCTTTTGTATTCATTTAACCTTTTTTCTCGTTGATAATAATAAAGGGAAGGATTTAATTTATAATCAAATGAGAATGATACTCAAATAAAGGAGGAATCTTAGTAGAGATTATTATGAGTAAAAACGAATTTTTTTAATATAAATTCACTTAATAAGTCAAATAAGACTGCCAATAAAATGATGTTCCTCAAGTAAAAAACAGCTAAAACTCTTTCTAAAGTGGCTGACTACTAACCATATAGTGGGGAAAAGATAAATAAAAACAAACAAGTGATTATATACTCAACAATCAGTTTAACCATTGCATCCATTCTAAAAGATGCTGATCGCCATTATCAAATAAAGAAATTTTTTCAACTTTGAAAAAAGGTTCATAAACTCGACATTTCTTATTAAAAACTTAACTCATAGTATTCTTCCTAAAATAAACATGATAATAATATCAATATACAACGATCTTATAGAGGGTATTAGCAGTATAGATTGCATAAGTTTCTTTTCACGTTTTCTTTTTCTTTTCCTTCAAAGAAAAAGAACAGATCTTTCTTATTAAAAAATTTGTTTTGAATAAAATGGATAGGATAACTTCATTTTAGTAAAAGCTGAAAATAAAGAATCTAGAAAGTCTATTCTTAGAAAATTTAGTTCTTTATTGTATAAATAACTATGGCGAATTAAAAGATATAATCAATATCAAAAATCAAAATCAAAGAATGTGCCCAATCAAGGGAGAAGCAAAAGCGTCTTTCCTTGATTCGTTGCAATGAGGTTTTTACGGGGTTCAGTCTATCTTTATTACCAGAATATATTTACCTTTCTAAATTGATCAGTGACGTCTTTTTAGTAACCCATAAAACTGGAAATACTAATTTTTGACGTTATTCTTACTAACAAATGAATATAACATGAGCTTTAATGATTTCAATATCTTTCATCTCACACAATTTTCTTAATATCTGACCAATACCTACTCTTAACTTTCCATAAATCACTTTTCGTCGATACTTTGGGTAAAGAAAATATGACATCTCGTATGTGCTACACTTTTATCATCGGTAAACATTAGAAACTCCTTTCGATCTGATATGCGGTTAGTAGCCATTATTAGTATATCGAAAGGAGTTTTTTATCGCTAAAGCTATTTCGTCCACGCACAGAAAAGCGTGTTTTTTTGTTTCGTACGCTACGCAAACGAGACTAACTAAAGTTAATAACTAAAAGAGTATTAAGTATACTTACAACAGTTAGTATACTTAATACTCTTTATTAATTTGTTTTACATGACTTTTCATCAAATAAGGAAACTACAAATATAATTTCTTCAAATACCACTCAATCTAATTACAGTTAGTCTACTAGTCGCTCATCATTCATACCAAAATATTGATGCAATGGTTTTTGTTTTCCTGACAATAGTTGATCGATCGTCACAAATTCGTACCCTTTATTTTTTAACATGGAGATCATATTTGGTATGGCTTTAACTGATTCAGGATGGATATCGTGGATTAAGATGATTGCACCATTATAAACATTCTGTTTGACAACATTATTGATTGCTCTAGGATTTTTTGATTTCCAATCCTGTGAGTCAATATCCCATTGAATAATTGGCATGCCAATTGTTTCAGCACTTTTTTTGTCAATAGCGCCATAAGGGGGACGGATATTGCGAGGCAAGACGCCTGTAGCCTTGAAAATTGCTTTATTAGCTTTATTTATTTCACTTTGTAATTCATCTGTCGAAAGTGTATTCAATTGTGGATGAGAATACGAGTGACATGCTACCTCATGACCCTCGTCGTGGACTTGTTTTGCAACATCTGGATTTTGATCCACCATCTGTCCTAACATGAAAAAAGTAGCTTTCACGTTATCTGTTTTTAGTATATT
>NZ_JBQASY010000046.1:0-4013 GCF_051909435.1 Enterococcus sp. 125944
TTTCTTAAATTTGCGACTTCGTTATAATATCATCTGTTGGTTCTGGCGTCAACAACTTTTTTCATTTTCTTTTAGAAATGATTTTTGTCATTTGGCACATGTAATAATATAGCAACTATCTTGCCATTCGTCAACAGTAAAATCATTGATATTTCAACGTTTCTAAATACTGCGGTTCCATCATATATTTTAGTTAATTCTATGGAATAATCTCTCCATTTGGAAACTATGATGATTATTTGAATTCTCAATGTTCGGTTTTTATTCTTGTTGTAAGTATTATTTCCTATCATTCTTATAAATTTAAGTATGATTTTATCAATTTCCTAGAATATTTGCTAAAATAGGAGAAAAGAATATTGTTCCTAGGAGGATTTATATGAAAATACTTGTTGCTGATGATGATAAAGAGATTGTTGAACTATTAAGTATCTATCTTCATAATGAAGGTTATGAAGCCGTCAAAGCTTATGATGGTAAAGAAGCTTTAACAAAAATTAGAACTACTCCAGATATTGAATTACTGATATTGGATATCATGATGCCTGAAATGGATGGCATGCAGGTTGTAAAAGAGTTGCGAAAAGAATCACAAATTCCAATCATCATGCTAACTGCTAAGACTACTGATATGGATAAAATACGAGGTCTAGTTGCTGGTGCAGACGACTATGTAACAAAACCATTCAATCCTTTGGAAGTGATGGCTCGCGTCAAGTCTCTGCTCCGTCGAACAAAAATGCAAGCTCCCTCTAATCAGCCAGATATCTTAGAAGTTAGCTCATTGATCATTAATCGTGATTCTCATGAAGTAAAAACAATCACCGGAAATGAGATCCAATTGACCGCTCTTGAATTTGGTATTCTCTACCTATTAGCATCCCATCCGAATCGTGTATTTAGTGCTGATGAAATTTTTGAGCGTGTGTGGAAGCAAGAGAGTGTCGTGTCAGCCAAAACCGTAATGGTTCATGTGAGTCATCTGCGTGATAAGATAGAAGAAGCAACTGATGGCGAGAAAGTCATTCAAACAGTGTGGGGAGTTGGCTATAAAATAGATGCGAAGTAATCCAATAGAAAAAAAGAAACGTATCACCCTCACTTCTAAAGAAATCAGTGAATTATTTGCAGAAGGAATCGTTACTGTAATCCTTTTACTTCTATTAAATGTCGCGATTTTAGTCATCTTGACTTCTATAAGAGAGAATTCACCGTTGTTAGTGGAGGCGATCTATGAGTCAAAAAACGCTTTTACTTCTGCTTTTGACACGGATATTTTTCAAAGTGGCCGCAATTTCATTATCCCTTTGTTCTTTTTATTAGATGTGATTGTTTTATATTGGCGTTTGATTCGTCGATACCGTCAAATGCAGCTACGGCATATTATTAGTGAGCTTCATTATATTGCAGAGGGAAACTATGATCATCGTATTCCATTTGAACTGCGTGGTGACCTCAATCGGATTGTTTCAAATATTAACGGCTTGGTAGATAGTACCGTCGCCGCCATTGAAGATGAACGAAGGATCGAACAGTCGAAGGATGAATTAATTACAAATGTTAGTCACGATATCCGAACCCCTTTAACTTCTATTATTGGTTATCTAGGCCTGATTGAAGATCGTCAGTATCATTCTGAAGAAGAGTTATTGAAATATACTCATACCGCTTATGTCAAAGCAAAGCAAATGAAATCTTTAGTAGACGATCTTTTCGAATACACAAAAGTAAGACAGCCTAGCGTCCCAATAAATGTCATTTCTTTTGATATGGCGCAATTAGTCGAACAACTAGCTGCAGATTTTGAATTAGAAGCATCTCGTAAAGGAATAAAGATTGAGACTCACACTCGCCCAGAGCACATTATTATGGACGGTGATACTGAGAAGCTTGTACGAGTTTTCAATAATTTATTGTCTAATGCTTTAAAGTATGGAAAAGGCGCTGACAAAATCGTAATGGAAGTGGAAAAAGTAGGAACAGAAGCCATTCTAACAGTTAAGAACAATGGACAAATGATTCCCAAACATTCATTAGACTCCTTATTTGACCGCTTCTATCGAGTGGAGGAATCACGTTCGCAGGAAACTGGAGGAACTGGACTTGGTCTTGCCATTGCTCAAAGCATCGTTGCCTTGCATGGTGGCTACATTTTTGCAAAATCTACTCCGGATTGGACCTCCTTTATTATCCATCTCCCATTAAAGAGAAATGATTTATCAAATACCCAAAACTATGGTTGACGAACTAACGCTTTTTCGCTATTCTAGAGAAAATACTTACTAATAAAGCATAGAACCTAGTACATTTTTTACTTTTTCAGAGAACTGATGGTTGGTGAGAATCAGTAATGGAAAGAATGGAATCCAGTTCATTAAAAGTGTATCTTTTGAAAGAAAGATCGTGTGCCCACGTTACGGGCAACAAGGGCAGCGTTATGCTGAACTCGGGTGGTACCGCGAAAGATCTTTTCGTCCCAAGAATAGGGATGAAAAGGTCTTTTTTTATATGAAAAACAAGGGGGAAGAATTATGTTAGATATTAAAATGATTCGGCAAAATTTTGACAAAGTCCAAACAAAATTACAGACTCGCGGAGTAAAAAAAGAAGTATTAGAAGAATTCTTAAAGTTAGATGAAAGGAGACGACAACTCCTAGTAGAGACAGAAGAATTAAAAAAAGTTCGAAATGAAGTTTCTGCAGAAATAGCTCAACTAAAACGAGCAAAAAAAGCAGCAGATGATAAAATTACTGAGATGAAAGAAGTCGGTACTAAAATCAAGTCTCTTGATGACGAGATTGCAAAAATTGATTCAGAAATCAAATTGATCGCAACGACATTACCTAATCTGCCTCATGACTCTGTCCCAGTTGGAAAAGATGAAGATGACAATGTTGAAGTAAGACGCTGGGCTACACCAAAAGAATTTGATTTCGAAGCAAAGCCTCATTGGGATATTGCCGAAAACCTAGGAATATTAGATTTTGAACGAGGTGCAAAGGTAGCCGGTAGCCGGTTTGTCTACTATAAAGGATTAGGTGCCCGTCTTGAACGAGCTTTATATAACTTTATGCTAGACCAACATGTTTATGAACATGGGTACACTGAGATGATTACTCCATATATTGTTAATAGCGATGCAATGTTTGGAACTGGACAGTTTCCTAAATTCAAAGAAGATGTTTTCCAATTAGCGGAAACAGATCTTACCTTGATTCCTACTGCTGAGGTTCCTTTAACGAATTATTATAATGGAGAAATATTGGATCTTGACCAACTACCGGTTTACTTCACAGCATTAAGTCCTTCTTTCCGCTCAGAAGCTGGAAGTGCTGGTCGTGATACTCGCGGATTAATTCGATTACATCAATTCAACAAAGTTGAAATGGTCAAACTAAGTGAAGCAGCACACTCTTATGAAGAATTAGAAAAAATGACTGCAAATGCAGAAGACATTTTACAAAAATTACAACTTCCTTATCGAGTAATGGCATTGTCTACAGGTGACATGGGCTTCTCTGCTGCTAAAACGTATGATTTGGAAGTATGGATTCCAGCACAAGAAACATATCGAGAAATCAGTTCATGTTCTAATTGTGAAGATTTTCAAGCACGTCGAGCAATGATCCGTTATAGAGATAACGATGGCAAGATTCATTACATGCATACATTAAATGGTTCAGGACTAGCAGTCGGTAGAACTGTTGCTGCCGTATTAGAAAACTATCAAAATGAAGATGGTAGTGTGACTATACCAGAAGTACTAGTTCCTTATATGGGTGGAGTTACCCGAATTGAAAAAAATTGAAGAACAAGGTAGGATGAGAATTCCTACCTTTTTTCTTTAAATATTCTAAGAAATACCCCCCTATTGTTGAAAATATATTACAGTTATGTTACGTTTATTTTACTTTATGATGATAAATGGAGGGATAAAGTCATATGTCTGACAAAAATACCTATGCACGTCGTAGCCAACGTCACAAACAAGAACCTGATACCTGTGAAAATA
>NZ_JBQASY010000047.1:0-3849 GCF_051909435.1 Enterococcus sp. 125944
CTTCGGGTTTTCGGTCTGTACTGAAATCAAGGTATTATTGGGAATCCCAGCTTAAATCATAGATACCGTAAGGGATTTTATTCTTTATTTAAAACTTTGCAACAGAACCCTTATTAACAGCTGAACGGGACAAATAAACACAAACAGTAACGGCTGTAACCAACGATGGACTTTGTCTAATGAAAAATAAGCATGCACAGGGAAAAATGTGATCGCCAGCAATAAAATAATCAGGAGATTCGTCCGCATCGTAAACTCAAACAAGAAATTGGTGGGGTAATCACTCGCTAATGTGTGATGAACCCCAATAACAAAACCAGTCAGAACAATAGCCGCAACATGGAACCAGCGATTTTTTTGTTTGTTGTGCCGATATTGATCTGAAAAAATTTCTTTGAGAGGAGCTTCATTTTTCTGCAGAATCCTTTTTCGAATGCAATCGTAGACAGTAATCGTTGCCGGTATCAGACTAAACAGCACACCGCCCAGAAGCATGTAGCGCCACCAATACACATTCAAAAGCATCATATCGTACACTAATTCACAAAATGCAGCGATCGCTTTTAGCATCGAAACACCTCCTCATCCCTTGATGGATCCTACTAGGATGCCTTTTTCAAAGTATTTGGCTACCACAGGATAAAATAGGAGCACAGGCAGACTTGAAACGATCACTACGCTGTATTTGAGGGTCATTTTCAGCATAAGCAGTTCGGATTCCGCACTACCGGCAATGATTTGGTTCATATCTTGGCCAAACTGTCCCTGAACCAGTATTTCTCGCAGAATAATCTGCAGAGGATACTTGGCACGATCCTGTAAATAAATCAACGCGTCAAAGTAGGCATTCCAGCGACCGACACCATAGAACATTGCCATCACTGCGATGATCGGGGTAGCCAGAGGCAAGACGACTTTCCATAATAACCATAAATCGTTGGCACCATCGATATAAGCGCTTTCAATCAAATCATTAGGAATATTTTGACTGAAATACGTACGCATCAAAATCATATTATAAACACCCAACGCTCCAGGCAAGATCATGACCCAAAGTGTGTTAACGATCCCTAACTGCTGATTGACTAAATAAGTGGGGATCAACCCTCCGCTAAAAAACATCGTAATCGTAAAAAATAAAGTAAAGAAACGCTTGCCTCGTAAGCCGGAACGAGACAATGGGTAGGCAGCAATCGTCGTGACGATTAAGTTGATCACTGTCCCTAAACCCGTGTAGATCACTGCGTTGCGAAAACCCGTCCAGATATCACTGCTCTTGAGCACTTCCTTGTACCCTTCAACATTTAATCCACGGGGATACAAAAGCAACGGGACCTCATAGATCCTAGTGGGATCACTGAAGGAAGCATTGACCACAAAGATAAGCGGATATAAGATAATCAGGGCAATCAGACTGACCAGTAAGATATTGATAGTATTAAACAGTTTATCCCCTTTCGTTGCTGATACTTTCATTCGTTTTCCTCCTACCAAAGACTCGATTCATTTGTCTTTTGTGCTAGTTTATTAACAATAAATAAAACAATAAAATTAATCACGTTATTAAAAAGACCGACTGCAGCAGAGAAACTATACTCCCCATTTATGATCCCCATTTTATAGGTATATGTCGAAAGCACCTCAGAGGAAGCGAGATTCGCAGCGTTCTGTAAGAGAAAAGTCTTCTCAAAGCCCACGGATAAAATGCTTCCTGTCGCCAATATCGTGGAGATCACGATGGTCGGCATGATGGAAGGAATCGTGATATGACGAATACATTGCAAGCGAGAGGCACCATCCAAGTAAGCGGCTTCATATTGATCGGGAGAGATCCCGGACATCGCTGCCGTATAAATCAACGTTCCCCACCCCACACCTTGCCAGACACCCGACCACACATAGATATGCGGAAACCATTTAGGACTTCCGAGAAAATCGATCGATGGAAACCCAAATGTATTCAGCAACATATTAATCATGCCATCTTGACTTGAAAAAAAGAATTGAACCATCCCGATCACGACAACCACCGAAATAAAATTTGGGATGTATGAAATCGTCTGAGCGGTTGATTTGAACCATTTCCGATTCAATTCATTGAATAATAACGCCAAAATGATCGGTAATGGTACACTGACCAACAAACTGTAAAGACTCAAGCGCAAGGTATTAACAATGATCTCGAGAAAAAAATAGGAAGCAAAAAAACGCTCAAAGTGCTTCAATCCCACCCAAGGGCTACCTAAGATCCCAAATGCGGGAGAATAATCTTTGAATGCGATAATCACGCCATACATTGGCCAATAATTCCAGATCACGACAAAAATAACTGGAATGATCAGCATGACGTAGAGCCACTTGTGTTTCTTTAAATCTTTTTTTAGATCCTGGAAATTTCTTTTGTTTTTACCCAGATAGCCGATTTTTGCAACTGTACCTTTTACAGGCATCTTGAGTCCCCTCCTCCATTTAACTAGGTTTGTCTTTTTGTGTCGTTATGTTACCTTCAATGCTAAAAAAATACGTCCAATCAAATTGGAGCACTTTACCGATCCGCTTCGCTACTTCTACACTTGGTCGGCGTTTTCCTCGTTCAATCATATTGTAATATGTTCGCTCAATTTCGGATTCCTTAGCTACTTGATCCTGAGTGAGTCCATTTTTTTCACGTTGCCTAATGAGCCACTCCCGCATACAGTTCCCTCCTTCTTCGGAATGTAACGTTTCGACACACACTCATTATATGTTTCCTTATGACACTTGTCAACGACATTTAGTAACAAATAGACACCAACCGACTCTTTTTTTCTAAGTAACGGTGTGTTACTATCACGAGAGAGGCAGGTGTCATTATGTTTCCGCAAATCATAAAAAAATTACGTCTGGAAAAGAAGTTAACTCAGCAAGAAGTGGCAGACAAAATCGGGATCACACGTCCAGCTTATACTGCCTATGAATCAGGAAAAAGAGAGCCCGACTTTAGCATGCTGCAAGTGTTAGCCGATCTATTTGGTGTGTCGACCGACTATCTCTTAGGCCGATCTGATAAGAGACACCTCTATCCTAAAGTAGAAAGTGACTTGATCAGTTCCCATATCGATGAATCAATCTCAGAAGAAGGAATCAAAGAAATCCTCACGTTCATTGATTTTGTCAAAGAACGCGAGCAAAAAAAAAGACCATCTGAATGATGGTCTTTTTTGACTGTGCCTTCACTAATCCCATGAATGCAGTCTTGTAAATAAGCTTACGCTTTGTTTACGTTTACTGCTTGAGGTCCACGATCTGATTCTTCAACATCAAAAGTCACTGCTTGGCCTTCTTCTAAAGTCTTGAAGCCTTCACCTTGGATTGCTGAGAAATGTACAAATACGTCTGTACCGTCTTCACGTGAAATGAAGCCAAATCCTTTTTCAGCATTGAACCATTTAACTGTACCTTGTTCCATTATAAAAAACCTCCTCGTGCATAAGCACTTAATTATGTGTAACATTGCTCGTGTCCGATAGAGGTGTAACAAGCGTTTCAACATCTATTCAGCAAACAAAATTACACTAATATTTTACACTTGCTACTATTTTTTTGCAAGGTAGACGATCAGCCTTCCCAGAGTCCTTCTTCTCGCAAGCTGATATATGAATTATTACCGATAATCAAGTGGTCCAGCAAGTCGATACCCATCAATTCCCCACACTTCATCAATCGTTTGGTAAAGGTAATATCCGCCTGCGAAGGTTGGGGACTTTATCAAGAGTAAATTACAAAAGAATCATTTAAATCAATACTTTCACTTTGAATACATGTATTTGAAGTGGAAGGTACTTATTTCAAAAATAGTAAAACCTGTAT
>NZ_JBQASY010000048.1:0-3421 GCF_051909435.1 Enterococcus sp. 125944
TATTTTCACAGGTATCAGGTTCTTGTTTGTGACGTTGGCTACGACGTGCATAGGTATTTTTGTCAGACATATGACTTTATCCCTCCATTTATCATCATAAAGTAAAATAAAACAGCGCAATTGTAATAAAAACGAATTCATAGATAATTTTTAAGGAAAGTTTTTTCTATTATTCTTTTACTTTCGGCGTAGTAATTATCGCTAATTCCTCACCACTTTAGATATTGTGGCTACTTAATTTTCAACTCAGTTTTGATAACATTAGAATCACTAGTTTTGATTTTAGTTTTTGAAATTGTACCATTCGATAGATTAATTAGTATGGTTGTAGTCTTTGAAATACCAATAATGGTCTAGGATTAAAAATATAAACTATTATCCAATCTTGTTCTATTTGATTAAACATACTATTTTAATACTTTAATTATTAGTAATTAGCTAAACAGAATCACTTGCTTTGATAGTGTAGCCAGTTTCTCTTTATTTAAATTATTCACTATTAGGCGAAAGGATGTTATTTCAGAATTTCTATTCGAAGAAACTTCTTTTTTTGTTTTTTGTGCATTTGATTATGCATCTTATTACTTTGTTAAGTTCCCTTTAACAATCTATCAAAGAAGACTATTTATTAATTCTCTAAAGAATTCACCATAGTAGTAACACTTAATACGAGAAACTAAAATACTGTAAATAACATATTTGTACTTACACCAATTTAAAATATTTTTTCTACGTATTGCTTCCTCCTCTCTATTTTTCAATCATTTAAAAATCACAATTAATAGTACAAAAACTTTTATTAACAGATACAATAAAATATTATCATCAATTTTAGCATTGTAAAATAATTAATTATAAATAATAGCATTACAATTTTGTAATATTTTTTCGAATATGTTAATTCCTATACATAATAAAGAGCAGATCAAATCCTAATAAAAGAAAATTAATCTGCTCTACTGTTACAACTAATTAATCAAACTATTATATCGTTTTGCTAAACGTCTACTTCTTCCAGTATTGACCTTGATAAAACAACAATCCCGGTCTTGTTTTAACACTCTACGAACTGTATCAACACTAACATGTAAAGTTGCAGCAATATCAGCTAATGTACTCCCATTTAATCTCATTTGCTTTGCAAATCGATAACGCCGTTAAGCATCAATATTCTTGGAATCCATAGACAATAATACTTTTCTTACCATGTATTTTCTCCAAAGATTGGATTTTAATGGGCCATCATTTCTTGAGCAATCTCATGCTCAGATAATGAAGCTGGATAGAAAGTAGGCCAATTATGCATTTCATTATAAAGTTTTTCTTGACTTTGTCCACCAAAGAAAATATGGAAATGCTCTGCCTTACTTGGTGCAATTCCATGATCACTAAATTGAATATATTTAAAACGACCAGCACCTGCATCATCAGTTTCAAAATTAAAACGAACACCACGGTTTCCTTTTTCATAATTCAAAATTTTGTATCCAACATATTTGTATGTGTATTGATGATGTTCACCGTTGACTACAAAATCAATGGTGTTGTCTTTAATGTTGATAGTATCAATATCTGTCTTATAGCCAGTAGTATAATAATCTTTGTACTCGGCAGCTGTCATGTCTTTATTGAGTTTTGCTTTGTAATCGAAAACTTCATCCAAAATTCCATCTTTTAACAACGGATAAACAGATTGCCATTCGCCTGTATAATCACTCAATTCGCGATCCTTCACATCGGCATCTTTAAAGTACCCATTAGCAACTGTCTTTTCATCCTTCGCTTCTTTTTCTGGAACTACCTCTTCACCAGCAACCATAGTTGTTTTCTCTAACGCTTTTAGATTGTCTTCCATTACTGAAACATAATCTTCACCATTATCCATTTGTTCTTTTGTAAGACTTTCAAGAGGATTCAATACTTCCAATTTTATCCCAGCTTCATTGGCCAAAGTTTTTGCGATTTTATCATTAGCATTCTTTTCAAAATAAATATAATTGATCTTATTTTTTTTAACATACTCTTTTAATTCAGCTAATCGACCAGAAGATGGCTCTTCTTCAGGACTTAGTCCAGCAATAGGAACTTGTATCAATCCATAATCCAAAGCTAAATATCCAAAGGCTGCATGTTGTGTCACAAAACTTTTTTGTTTCGCTTCTTTAAGACTAGTGGTATAGTCAGCATCCAACCGTTTCAGTTTAGTCAAATACTTTTCAGCATTTGCCTCAAATACTTTTGCTTTTTCCGGATACAATTTAACTAACTGATCCTTGATATTTGAAACTTCCTTAATTGCCATTTTGGGTGAAACCCACGTATGAGGATCTAGTTCATGATGGTGATCTTCTTCTCCGTGATCATGATCTTCTTCTTCACTACCTGGCAATAAAATCATGTCTTTTGTTCCTTCTACTACATTAGGCCCAGCTTTCTTCCAACTTTCTTTAGCTTTTGGTACCCATGATTCCATGTTTTCGTTATGATATACAAAAACATCAGCATCATGAGCTTTTGCCATATCCTTAGCTGAGGGCTCATAGTCATGAGGTTCTGATCCCGCTGGAACCATTAAATCCACGTTCGCTTCATCGCCTACGATGTTTTTGGTGAAATCATACATTGGATAGAATGTTGTTACAATTTCTAATTTTCCATCTTTATCATTCGATACTTTTGCATCATTAGTGCTGGAGCAAGCTCCCAATAATCCTAGAGCTGCTATCCCAACAAGTCCTACACTGATTTTCTTCATTCTTTTTCCTTCCTTAATTATGCTAATTTCTTCATTTTATTTCGTTTATGTTCTTTGATAATTTTTAATGCCCTTTTTCTAGTTTTAATATTCGGGCTTTTAAGTCATCGATATGCACTAGATATATCCGTTTTCTCCATTAGAAATTACCCCCAATCAATACTTATCATTATTTGCTTTCCGCCAGTAATTTATCAAAACTCTGTTTGATCCTTTCTTCATCCAACATTTTTCCGATTAGAATAATAGTGGTTTGGTCTTTTTGTCGAGTGGTGTATTGAAAATTAACCTGTTCGTTTACCCCTTGCATGGCAACTATAAAATCCTGCTCTTGTAAAGCAATCAATCCTTTAAAACGATACAGGCTCCCTTGGTTGGTTAAAATCAACCAGTCAATCCATTGGAGTAAAAAATCTTTTTTTATGTCTTGATCTGAAGTTAAGAGAATTGATTTAAACTCATGTACTTGATGGTGTTGATGATAGTGTTTGCCATTATAGTGATTTTCTGATGAATCACTTTCAAAAACTAAGGGATGATTAAATTTTTTCAAATCGCCGATTGTAAAATTAAGCTAGACAACTAAAAAAGTCATTTGTGCTACACTCAAAATAGTTCCGACCAAAGAATTATAAGGAGTGAGTACAAATGACCTATACCCATCTT
>NZ_JBQASY010000049.1:0-3350 GCF_051909435.1 Enterococcus sp. 125944
TAGGTATTACTGTAATCACATCATTTCTTTTTCTTGTATAAACTCTACTTTTTACTTATCGTCAATGTCATTTTTCTTAGAGAAAGTTTGATTGTATAGTTGATCGGATCAAACGGATTATACGTATAGCCATATACTTGGAACATCATATGATTTCTTAACGAATACGACTCATATTTTTCTCTTACTGACTCTTTACTAATCAGAATACTGAAGAAGCAAAGGTCACTAATAGTAAATATGAACACTATTTTTGAATCTGGAAAAGAGAAAATTAATATGACAAATTACTAAATAGAAGTTGTGAAGGTACTTGTTATAAAACAATTTCTAAAAGGAGCGGAAGGCAATGAGAAAAATGATTCTTCTGATCCGTAAAACACTATAAAGAAAGTCAATAGATCATTAGTCTCTCCTAATATTGCTATTGACTTTCTTTATTGGGCATGTGCTTTTGATAGTACCCGAGGAACTCACAAAATACCTAGTACCTTGGATTATCCCTCGAACCTTTTCAGCATAACATGCCACCGTTTATTTTATCATTTGAATTTGTTCTTTCAAAATTCTTTTGTTTCATCCTCAGAATCTAGCAAAATAGCTGTTGAAAATCCTATCTTCTTCTCATTTAAAATTAAATCAATTGGTAGATTTTATACTTTCATTGAGTTCTGCCCATTCATTATCTGAAAAGCTAGAAAACTCTAAACCAATAATCTCACTGTCTTCATTTAGAAATAAAGATACATGATTAGACATCTTTACAACAGAATCCATCTTTTCTTTATCTAATTTAAAACATAATTTTTTATGTTCTCTAGATATTTTAAACCCAGATTCTTTAGTTATAATCGAATTTCCATCAAAAATATCTGTTTGGATCACTGGATTTTTTTCTGCATACTCTCCAATAAATAAATTGGAATCTTCAATATCATTGATGGATGTGAATACTACTTCTACAATTTTCTGTGTAACAGAATTGATTTTAATCTCAACAAATGATTCATATTCATTAACGAATCTATAATAATAAAATTCTCCTAGGTTATACTTATCATCATTTTCTGGAAATGATACTGTGATTGGGACATAATAGTCAACTTTTATATCATCTTTGACTAATTTATCCTCATAACTTTTAATTTTCATAATTTGCTCCTTTCATAGTTATGGTAGATATACAGCATGTTTAATAACTGGTAATTGTCCTGCTTCTCTAGCTGGACTAAACATTAATTCCCAATTATCTATTATTATTTTAGTTTCAAATTTTATTCCTGTAGAAGTAGCTTGTTCTACAGCACCTTGAAAACTCCTTAACAATTGTTGTTCGGTAAGTTTTTGTCCATGAGATAGATTTCGAGTTGAATATTCTACCATGTGCTTGGTTCCATTTGGATTTACCCACAACTTTTCCCCATTAACAATTATTTCAAACGATTTAGGAATAGTAGTTCCTTCTCTTGGAGGTTGTGTACCTTTAATATCATCCCAGACTGTACCTGTAGACCCACTGGCTTTCTCAACCAATACTTCTGATTCAGTCTTAGGAACGGTTGTGACCACCGGTTGTTCTTTTACTTTCGGTATTGTTGTAATCACTGGTTTCTCGTCCACTTTTGGTGTGGTAGTCACTCCAGGTTTTGATTCCACTTTTGGTGTCGTCGTGATCGCTGGTTTTGCTTCTACTTTTGGTGTTGTCGTGATCGCAGGTTTTGCTGGTGTAGAAACAATTATTTGAATCGTTAAGACTTGACCCGGATGGATCGTGTAATTTTTGATCTTGTTCCATTTCACTAGATCATCCATGCTCACACCGTATCGACATGAATCCACTATTAAAATAATTTTAGAACGAACCACCATGAAAAATGTGGATAAATTAAAAAATCAAGGAGGCATAGGACTTGTAACTGTTTTTCTAAAAATGATACACCATTTTTAGTTTTGACAACTTTAAAATCTCTAGGTGCATTTAAAATTTCTTCTAAATGCCTCATAGCAGTTTTATTTATTTCTTGTGCATTCTCGTTTATTTTCCCCCATATATCCGGATTTCTGCCTGCATGCTTCTGTAAAGCATGCCCAACTACAGTTTCTCCACCTTTTTTGGATAAAATTGCACTCTCTTTTAATTTTGAAACATCTATCTTAGGAACATCAGCCCCACTGGCTTTCTCTGGGCTATAAATTAATTTTAGATGTAGAAAGAAAAAGAAGCGACAATATTGAATCACTTCTTTTTCCAATAATGAACTTTTGTACAATAAATACAGCTAGGTTTTGTTAGCTATTGGCAACTTGATTAGTGAGTTCATCCTTACTAGTCAAGGCTCTATCTTTTCGATTCCCGTCGAATGATAGAGTGCCTTTTTAATTTATCTAGTAATCTTTAATTACTGTCAAACGCTTCTTTTTCTAAACTATATATATCAAATTTTCCTTCTTTAAAATAGAAAAGTCTTCCACAAACCCTGCACTCCCACATTGACCCTAAAGGCATATTATCCACAAGCTCTTCTACGGTTTTCGGATTTGACTCTAACACATCATAATACTCGTTCTCTGGAAAAATAATTAGAGGATTCGTTGTTTCCAAATTCTCATCATTAAGCACATTTCCACATAAACATTTTATTTTCACGATTAAATCACTCTCCTATTTTATAAAAGTAATTCTATCAACTATATCCTTTCCATACTTACCAATTAATCTAGAAATTATTTCATCCATTTGTTGCGGTGTAAAGTTTGCTTTTGATATATCATAAACAATTTTACCTTTCCCATCTATTTGTTTTAATGCTTTACCTACTTTCGTAACTAAAGTATTGATATTATTTCCATTAAGTGTTTTAATTTCAGTTTCTATTCCATTAACTAAAAGATCAGGAGTCTTACTTACATTCGGAGCTTCTGGAATAAGTTTAACATCTTTCCCTTGTTCCAAAAGTGATTCTACTACTTTTTTCTCATCCGCAGTAAGTGATTCAAAAGATTTCGATGATACATCTAATTTACCTTTAGCTCCACTGGCTTTCTCAACCAATACTTCTGATTCAGTCTTAGGAACGGTTGTGACCACAGGTTGGTCTTCTACTTTTGGTGTGGTTGTAATCGCTGGTTTGTCGACCACTTTTGGCGTGGTAGTCACTCCAGATTTTGATTCCGCTTTTGGTATCGTGGTAATCGCCGGTTTTGCTTTTACTTTTGGTGTTGTCGTGATCGCAGGTTTTGCTGGTGTAGAAACAATTGTTTGAATCGTTAAGACTTGACCCGGATGGATCGTATAATTTTTGATCTTGTTCCATTTCACTAGATCATCCATGCTCACGCCGTATCGATTG
>NZ_JBQASY010000050.1:0-3199 GCF_051909435.1 Enterococcus sp. 125944
TTCGTGATGTAATTTCCGCTATGCCGTCCATGACAATCAAAAATCTAATGGACACTGAGTGTTTGGACGTAGACGAGATTCTGCTGAGTTCAGAATCAAAAAAGAAAAAAACGAAAAAACGAAAAGAGATACGTCCGATGAGCGAATTGATCAAAAATATGAGAGGAGGTAACTAATTTGAGCGGTGCTGCTACACCATTAGGTAATATGGTCATTAAGCTAGGACTTGACGATGCGGACTTTGGACGTGGAGTCCAGAATGCAAAGAAACAAGTCACCTATCTTGCAAAAGAAATGCAAGCAAACATGAAGATCGCTGATATGGCTGGAAATCAGCTAGGGAAACTAGGGACTCGTTACGATGGTTTGACGAAAATAATTGGCGCACAAGAAAAACAAGTTGCCTCACTCAAGAAAGCTTATGATGAGTCTTTTGTCGATGGGAAAGCCACCGATTCCACAAAGCGGTTAGCAGCCCAATTGCAAGATGCAAATGGAAAACTAGCTAACTATAAACAGCAATTGATTAATACTGCCGGGCAGATGGCTGAACTACAAGTGCGAACTACTGGTGTCACTGGTCAAATAGCCAAAGTTAGTGCTGAAATGGTCAAGCATGGTGATCGTATGCAGTCGGTTGGATCAGCAATGACTAAAGGATTGACTGTACCGATTGCAGGATTGGCAACGGTGGTAACAAAAGCAGCTATTGATTGGGAATCCGCATTTGCTGGTGTAAAGAAAACAACCGATGAGGTTGTGGATTCTAACGGTAAGGTTGTTTACAGTTATGACGATTTAGAATCTAGTTTACGCAGTATGGCAAATGAATTACCAGCAACACATACTGAGATTGCAAATGTTGCTGAAGCAGCAGGGCAATTGGGGATTCAAACAGAAAATGTTTCGGCATTTACTAAAGTAATGATCGATTTAGGTGAGTCAACAAACATGAGTGCTGAAACAGCTGCTACTGAGTTGGCTCGTTTTGCAAATATTACTCAAATGTCACAGGACAAGTTCTCTAATTTAGGATCTGCATTAGTAGATTTGGGTAATAACTTTGCTACAACTGAATCAGAGATATCTGCAATGGCATTACGTTTAGCTGGTGCTGGAGCACAGATTGGGATGTCAGAAGGTGACATCTTAGGCTTTGCGGCAGCCTTGAGTTCCGTTGGTGTTGAAGCAGAAGCAGGTGGATCCGCTTTTTCTAAAGTAATGGTTCAAATGCAGTTAGCTGTAGAAAAAGGATCCGGAGCTTTTGAAGAGCTAAAAGGTCACGCTGAGGACCAAGGTGTTTCATGGGAACGTCTAGTTTCTGCTGTTCGTAATGGTGGCAAAGAATTAACTGGTGTTTCTAAAGAGATGGGCTTCACATCGTCTGAATTGAAGAAGATGTACAAAGAAGCTGATAAATCCAAAACTTCATTGGAACAATTTGCTGATGTTGCTGGGTTAACAAGTGAGCAGTTTTCGAAGATGTTCAAAGATGATCCCAGCACGGCAATCATGAAATTTGTTGAGGGACTTGGTAAGGCTGAAAAAAATGGTACTTCTGCTATCAAAGTCTTAGACGACATGGATATTAAAGAAGTGCGACTTCGTGACAGTCTATTACGTGCGGCGAATGCTTCTGATGTTTTCTCTGGCGCAGTCGAAATGGGTAACAAAGCGTTTGGCAAAAATAACGCTCTTGCTGAAGAAGCAGGTAAAAGATATGAAACAACCGAATCTAAATTGAAAATGCTGAGAAATGAAGCAACCAATGCTGCAATTGATTTAGGTGGACCTTTTGTTGACGCATTGCGTGACGGTTTAGAATCATCTAAACCGCTAATCAAAGGCCTAGGAGATTTGGCTAAGAAATTTAGCGATATGGATCCTAAAGCTCAGCGAACTATTATCAAATGGATAGGCTTAACAGCTGCCGCTGGTCCGTTGCTATCAATTACAGGTAAAGTTACATCTGGAATTGGCAAGCTCGGTGGCTCTTTTGTTGATCTTTCAGCAAAAATGGCTAAGAAAAAGGCCATTGCAGAATTTACAAAACAGTTTGCTGACGGCGCAGTAGATGTGGATACTTTATCAGTTGCGTTAGGCGGAGGAGCTTCTAAGTTCAAGTTATTCGGTGGTGCTGCTGCAACTGCTAGTGGAACAGGCGGTTTAGGTGCAATGACAGCTGCTTTAGGACCTTTGGGACCAGCAATACTTGGCATTGTCGGTGTAGGTGGAGCGTTGGCTGTAGGCTATGGTGCATGGAAGTTGTTTGGGGAAGAGGCTTGGAATTCTAGTCAACGTGTGAAACGTTGGGGATCAGATGTGGGTTCAGCCACAGACGAAACATTAACAAAAATCCAAACGAACACACAAAAAGCATCCGGACAATTTGGTTTAATGGCTGACGGGTTTTCTACAGATTCTGAAGCGATGGTTTCAAACTTTGAAAAGATTGGTCAAACGATTGAAGATAGTTTGGTTAAGAAAATAACTGGGCTGGACAGTCTTTTAAAAGAGTTGCCAGAAAGCGTTAGTGATTCTTTAAAGCAGATGGTCACAGATGAAAAAGAAAGTGCTGAGGGCGCTCTTAAGACGGTTCAAGAGAATACTGAAAGAATCACCGAGATTAAGAAGAATGCTTCAAAAAATAATCGAGAAATAAGTGCCAGTGAAGCCAAAATCATTCGTGATCTCGCAAAAAATACGACACAAGCTTATGTCGAAACACTTGATGTTTCAGCGAAAGAAAAACAAAAAATTCTTTCTGCCATGACTGGTGATGTAGCAAATGCGACTGAGGAAGAAGCGAAATTATGGTTACAGTCACTCGGTAAGCAAAGACAAGCCGCGCAACAAAATGCAAAAGCTAGTCGCGAAGAAAAAGAGAAGTATTTAGAAGAGCTTGGTTATAATCTTGACGGAGAGTTTGCTCAAAAGTACCTGAAAGCTTGGGATGAGATAAACGCCACTACAACACAAGGTTTTGACCAGCAAATGGCAACTATATTAGAGAAATATCCTGAATTACAAAATGAAGTAGCTCTTGCAAATGGGCAATTGATTAATGGTACAGACAATGCGGCACAAGCATTAATTGAAAGCAATAAACGTATTGTTGAGAACGCAAGAACATTATCATCTGAATTGGCAAAGAATGCTGAGGCAAATGCTGAGAAGATGGCTTGGACTGCTTCTGAAG
>NZ_JBQASY010000051.1:0-3166 GCF_051909435.1 Enterococcus sp. 125944
CCACAAGAAACAATTGACACTATTTTTGAAGATGTTGTTTCTGAACATCCGTTGTTAGCTGCAATCGGTGTGAAAAATGCTGGATTACGCTTGAAATTCTTGAAATCTGAGACAAGCGGTGTAGCTGTTTGGGGTAAGATTTTTGATGAAATTAAAGGTCAGCTAGATGCTGCGTTCAGTGAAGAAGAGTCAATTCAAAACAAATTGACCGCATTTGTAGTCTTACCAAAAGATTTAACGCAATTTGGTCCAGCGTGGGTTGAATCATTTGTACGTTTACAAATTCAAGAAGCGTTTGCTGTAGCTATGGAATTAGCTTTCTTATCAGGAACTGGTAAAGATCAGCCAGTCGGGTTAAATCGACAAGTTCAAAAAGATGTATCGATCACCGGTGGTGTGTATCCAGAAAAAACACCAGAAGGGACTTTGACAATTGATCCTTTAGCAAATGGAAAAGAAAACCTTTTGGAAATGGGTAAAATTAAGAAATTTCATTCCGTAAAAGAAAATGGGAAACGATTAAACACTGCTGGAAAACTTTGTTTGGTAATCTCGCCAGAAGATGCCACAGATTTAGATGTCGCTTTTACAATTGTCACTAATGCTGGATTGTATGTTAAGAACACACCATTCAATATTCAAATTATCGAGTCAGAGGCGCAAGCAACTGGTAAGTGTTTGAGCTTTGTAAACGGGCGTTATGATGGCTATGTTGGTGGTGGTGTGTCAATCAAGAAATTTGATCAAACACTCGCATTGGAAGATCTAGACTTATATGCTGCTAAGACATTTGCATATGGTAAAGCAAAAGATAATAAAGTGGCGGCTGTTTGGACACTTACTATTACCGGTGGTGGATCGGGGAAGTAATTCCCCCAACAATTGGCGAAGTAACGCCAACGACTGATGGGGCAGTCATTAATCTTTCATAAAGGAGTGGGACTATGAACGATAAAAAATATATCGATGAGTATAAAGCTCGGTTTCGTATTTTCCACTCATCAGAAGATGCAGACATCGGCGAACAGCTTGAAAGTGGCTTTTCTGATATTAAATCACTGATTGGTACTTTTGATCCTAGTAATTACCAAAAAGGGAAAGAGTTAGTTTATGAACGAACTCGTTATTTGAGGAACGAGGCGCTTGAATACTTTTATGACAATTTTCAAACTATGATCATGGACGCGTCAATTGACTTGGCAGGTGATAGAGTTGCCGATTAAATCAAAATATACACGACCTGAAATTGTGGCCGGTGATTTAAATACGCCGGTTACCTTTTTTGAAGTCATGCCAAACAAAGGACCCGAACCAGGCGAACAAGAAAGTAAGAAATTGTTCAACTGTACTTGTTTAGTCTACAGTCCTTCTTCTAAGGATAGAGATATTCTTAGTGGAAAAGGTACGAAGAAAGCTGTCACAATCAAGATTCGAGACCCATTCACAGACTATTTGCCAGACAATGGCCATAAAGTAGTCTTGGATGATTATCGATATAAAGATGATGTCTGGGATATTGTAGATTTTGCGCCAGATATTGAGAATAACGATTTCCTTAAAATCATCTTGGGGGTGACCTCATGACGTTTTCTATCAATGGTGTAAATGATATTTTAAAAAATCTAGAATCTAAATTAGGGGAAAAACGTACTACAAGAGTCGTGAATAAGGCTCTAAGAAAATACGGTGAAACACTCAAGAAGGATGTTGAGGAAGCAACAGCATCTTATATGGACACAGGAGAAACACACGATACAGTCATCGTTTCAAATGTGAAAAAAGGTCCTCCAAAACAAGTTCAAGTCGGTTGGGGGCAAGGCTCAAGATGGCGTTTAGTCCATTTGAGCGAGTTCGGATATACTCGTTTTGGTAGATATATCAGTCCTCGTGGGAAAGGAAAACTACAAGCTGTGGCAGATAAAACAGAATCAACTGCTTTGAAAGAATTACAATCAGAATTGGAGGAATTAGCACGATGAAAGATATGATGATGGAAGTCTACAATGCTTTGATCGCTAATCCTCTGATTGCAGAAAAAGTCACAGCTGAACAAATCAAGTTTTATGAAGCGCCCGAATCATTTGACAGATCAAAAGCGTTTATTATTATTGATACTTTTAGCGGTCCGCCGATACCTGCTTACTTCGCTGCGAATAAAGAATTGTCGCAAAAGTTCAGCTATCAGATCAATGTTGAATCAGCTAGTCGTATACTGACTAAAGAAATTGCAAAAGCTGTCAAAGACACAATGTGGGAATTTGGCTTTTCTCAGTTATCAGGTGGATTAGACGAGTATTTCCCGGAAACAAAACGTTTTGTTGATGCAAGACGATATCAAAAAAATACAAAAATTTATGACACTGATTATTGATCGGTGTCTATTTTATTAGGAGGAATTAACAATGGCAGTTCCATACGGATTTTCAAAAGCAACAATTTTACGTTTAGGTGATGATTTGAAACCAGCAACGAGTGCTGAAAAAGTTGAAATTAAAGGCGTTCCTCGTGAAGGAGCGACATCTAGTTTTGAGATTACCGGCCTAACAAAAACACCAGTTAAAGTGTTTGGATCAAATATCGCTTATTTCTTGGCACGAAAAGGATATGGCGATGTTGCAGCAAACTTAGGCTTGTTGGATGTACCATACGAACTGGACCACGAAATGGCAGGTCATAAGAGGACTAAAGAAGAAGGCGGAATTCATTTAGTTGGTAACGACACTGAGCCACCGTACTATGCAATTCTATTGGAATCAGAAGATGCCTCAACTGGTGAAATTTTGGGTACTGGTATTTTTGCGGCAACTTTTGGACGTGATGCTTATAAAGCTGCGACAATCACAGACGAGGACTTTACGCCAGAGCCTGACGAGTACGTTTGTACACCAGTTGCTAAAAAATTAGATGGCATCGACAAACCACAAATCGTTGGCTTTGCACAAGGCGATACCGAAATGACAGAGCTTAAAAGCTTATTGTTTGGAGAAACAACGCCGGGGGAGTAACGGTCCCTGTCGTTGGAACAATTACACCAACCAATGATGGGGCCACAGTCGAATTATCATAGAAAGGAGCAAATGAAGATGGCAGATACATTTCGAATTTACAAAGGTGATACTAAAATTGTTGAGGGAGCAAGTCCTTTATCGATTACAGGTATAGAGCC
>NZ_JBQASY010000052.1:0-3134 GCF_051909435.1 Enterococcus sp. 125944
AGTTTGTTCATTGAAAACTGGATATCGAAGAAAATCAAAACAAGTAACACACACCGAGTTGACAAGTTAAAGAGTTTTTTAATAAGTTCAACGCTTATTTTCTTGAGCAACCTTCTATCGCTAGAAGAAGTACTCAACACCGACCGTAAGGTCAAAGGTTAAGTGAATAAGGGCGCACGGTGGATGCCTTGGCACTAGGAGCCGATGAAGGACGGGACTAACACCGATATGCTTTGGGGAGCTGTAAGTAAGCTATGATCCAGAGATTTCCGAATGGGGGAACCCAGCATCTTTTATAGGATGTTACACAGTTGTGAATACATAGCAGCTGTGAGGTAGACGCAGAGAACTGAAACATCTAAGTACCTGCAGGAAGAGAAAGAAAATTCGATTCCCTGAGTAGCGGCGAGCGAAACGGGAAAAGCCCAAACCAACAAGCTTGCTTGTTGGGGTTGTAGGACTCCGATATGGTAGTTGAAACAGATAGTCGAAATACTTGGAAAAGTATGTCAAAGAGGGTAAAAACCCCGTAGATGAAATCTGGCTCACACCTAGGAGGATCCTGAGTACGGCGGAACACGAGGAATTCCGTCGGAATCCGGGAGGACCATCTCCCAAGGCTAAATACTCCCTAGTGACCGATAGTGAACCAGTACCGTGAGGGAAAGGTGAAAAGCACCCCGGAAGGGGAGTGAAATAGATCCTGAAACCGTGTGCCTACAACAAGTTAGAGCCCGTTAATGGGTGATAGCGTGCCTTTTGTAGAATGAACCGGCGAGTTACGATAGCATGCGAGGTTAAGTTGAAGAGACGGAGCCGCAGCGAAAGCGAGTCTGAATAGGGCGAATGAGTATGTTGTCGTAGACCCGAAACCATGTGATCTACCCATGTCCAGGTTGAAGGTGCGGTAAAACGCACTGGAGGACCGAACCCACGTACGTTGAAAAGTGCGGGGATGAGGTGTGGGTAGCGGAGAAATTCCAAACGAACTTGGAGATAGCTGGTTCTCTCCGAAATAGCTTTAGGGCTAGCCTCGGAATTGAGAATGATGGAGGTAGAGCACTGTTTGGACTAGGGGCCCATCTCGGGTTACCGAATTCAGATAAACTCCGAATGCCATTCATTCATATCCGGGAGTCAGACTGTGAGTGATAAGATCCATAGTCGAAAGGGAAACAGCCCAGACCACCAGCTAAGGTCCCCAAATAACTATTAAGTGGAAAAGGATGTGGGGTTGCACAGACAACTAGGATGTTGGCTTAGAAGCAGCCACCATTTAAAGAGTGCGTAATAGCTCACTAGTCGAGTGACCCTGCGCCGAAAATGTACCGGGGCTAAATAGTTTACCGAAGCTGTGGAGTGCACCATAAGGTGCATTGGTAGGAGAGCGTTCTAAGGGCGTTGAAGGTAGATCGTGAGGACTACTGGAGCGCTTAGAAGTGAGAATGCCGGTATGAGTAGCGAAAGACAGGTGAGAATCCTGTCCACCGTATGACTAAGGTTTCCTGGGGAAGGCTCGTCCGCCCAGGGTTAGTCGGGACCTAAGCCGAGGCCGACAGGCGTAGGCGATGGACAACAGGTTGATATTCCTGTACCCGTTGTTTTTGTTTGAGCAATGGAGGGACGCAGGAGGCTAAGAAGTGCAGACTGATGGATATGTCTGTTCAAGCAGTGAGTCTTAGTGGGAGTCAAATGCTTCTACTTTCAAGGACAAGCTGTGATGAGGAGGGAAATAATAGTACCGAAGCTTCTGATGTCACACTGCCAAGAAAAGCTTCTAGTGAGAAAACAATGGCCCGTACCGCAAACCGACACAGGTAGTCGAGGAGAGCATCCTAAGGTGAGCGAGAGAACTCTCGTTAAGGAACTCGGCAAAATGACCCCGTAACTTCGGGAGAAGGGGTGCTGCTCTAACGAGCAGCCGCAGTGAATAGGCCCAAGCGACTGTTTATCAAAAACACAGGTCTCTGCAAAATCGAAAGATGACGTATAGGGGCTGACGCCTGCCCGGTGCTGGAAGGTTAAGAGGAGTGCTTAGCGTAAGCGAAGGTACGAATTGAAGCCCCAGTAAACGGCGGCCGTAACTATAACGGTCCTAAGGTAGCGAAATTCCTTGTCGGGTAAGTTCCGACCCGCACGAAAGGCGTAACGATTTGGGCACTGTCTCAACGAGAGACTCGGTGAAATTTTAGTACCTGTGAAGATGCAGGTTACCCGCGACAGGACGGAAAGACCCCATGGAGCTTTACTGTAGTTTGATATTGAGTGTCTGTACCGCATGTACAGGATAGGTAGGAGCCGTAGAGATCGGGACGCCAGTTTCGATGGAGGCAATGGTGGGATACTACCCTTGCGTTATGGCCACTCTAACCCGCAGCCCTTATCGGGCTGGGAGACAGTGTCAGATGGGCAGTTTGACTGGGGCGGTCGCCTCCTAAAAGGTAACGGAGGCGCCCAAAGGTTCCCTCAGAATGGTTGGAAATCATTCGAAGAGTGTAAAGGCAGAAGGGAGCTTGACTGCGAGAGCTACAACTCGAGCAGGGACGAAAGTCGGGCTTAGTGATCCGGTGGTTCCGCATGGAAGGGCCATCGCTCAACGGATAAAAGCTACCCTGGGGATAACAGGCTTATCTCCCCCAAGAGTCCACATCGACGGGGAGGTTTGGCACCTCGATGTCGGCTCGTCGCATCCTGGGGCTGTAGTCGGTCCCAAGGGTTGGGCTGTTCGCCCATTAAAGCGGCACGCGAGCTGGGTTCAGAACGTCGTGAGACAGTTCGGTCCCTATCCGTCGCGGGCGTTGGAAATTTGAGAGGAGCTGTCCTTAGTACGAGAGGACCGGGATGGACTTACCGCTGGTGTACCAGTTGTCTCGCCAGAGGCATCGCTGGGTAGCTATGTAGGGAAGGGATAAACGCTGAAAGCATCTAAGTGTGAAGCCCACCTCAAGATGAGATTTCCCATTTCTTTAAGAAAGTAAGATCCCTGAGAGATGATCAGGTAGATAGGTCAGAAGTGGAAGGCCAGTGATGGTTGGAGCGGACTGATACTAATCGATCGAGGACTTAACCACGATTGAAAAAAGCAAGGAAACTCGGAAGAGTTTTGATTCTTCGATCCAGTTTTGAGTGAGCAA
>NZ_JBQASY010000053.1:0-2800 GCF_051909435.1 Enterococcus sp. 125944
ACAAGGTCTGATCTTTGAAAACTAAAAAAATATGCGGCGCACAGAACGCGCCGCATATCGGACTAAGTTTTATTCAAATTTGTCTTCACCAACACGATTTGACGAAGAGCCCAATAAGTTACTATAAAAAAGAAAAGACTGTAGACCTTATCCATAAATTGGATTTTGTCTACAGTCTGTAACGAAGTTCAACTTCGTTCTTTTCTTTTGGATTTTTTATAAGAAAAACAGCTATAACTTTCTGATTTTTATCACATTTACGTTTACATGAAAGCGATGTACATCTCAAAAATCAGATTAAAACTTTGATTAGAAGAGAGTATTTTTTTTGAATCTTTCCGATAAAATTCTACACGGTTTTTAGTGCAAAGCCCCTTTCTGTGTGGAATGATTTTTTTAACTGTTATGTAGCAATGTTTGTCTTTTGTAATTTCTTCCCATGATATGACCTCCCATGTAGAAAATGCCAGATATGAAAAGGCAATTTTCCACTTCAAAATCATAAAGGAAAAATCCGTCTTAATTCCGTCAATAATATTGTTTTTTAGCAGGATATAGAAAAAGGTTATTGCAGGTCAGCATACGCTGGAGCAATAACCCTTTGTTATCTCAAATCTGTTTGTGCGTTTAATTTATCCCGATAATACTTTTGTTTGTCAGCAGGGATATGGTTGCAGAAGTCATCAATCCATCTCTGGCACTTCTCAAATACCTGTTCGTCAAGGTAGTAATTGGGGTAGTCTGCCAGTATTTCATGCTCCCTGTCAATCTGCTCTGTCAGTTGGATTGTAAAATCCATATACTGCTTGTGCAGGTTGTGTGCATATACGGAAAAACCCAGTGTCATAATAAGATAGGTTATCCGCTCAAAATCCTGCAATGTCATTTCCGCACGTCCTGTCAGCAAATCACGGTCATGCGGACTACATAACGATAAAAACGTGCTTTCCTCTTTTTCCAACAACTCCATATATTGACCTCCGCAATATTATACTTTGCTTTTTAGTTTCTTTGTCACCACATAAATAAATTCTTCTGGGGTAGGTGTCCTGTCCCCAAAGTATCTACTGAACTCTGCCTGTTTTTCTGGGTCTGGATTGCTCCGTGCTTCATCAATGGTTTTCTGCATTTGTGCCCTTACTTCCTTGACGGAAATACCATGTTGACGGGCAATAGTTTTTAACAGGTCTTTTGTATCTCTTTTCTTAAAGCCAATCATATACATACCTCATTTCTTATATACATTTCAGTTATAGCATTCGTCACTATAACTCATGGAATGATTTATTTTATGACACCATTATAATACATTTTTACAAAGGTTACAATATAGAGGAATACTTTTAATGAAAGGAGTGTGCCAGCTATGGAGCTTGACTTTAAAGCCATAGGAAAAAGAATAAAAATAGCGAGAATAAACCAGAACATGACACAGGAAACCGTTGCTGACAAAATAGGTGTCACTCCACAACACGTCAGTAATATCGAAACTGGAAATTCCAGTGTCAGTCTAACAACACTTGTTGCGATTGCAAATCTTCTGAAAGTGTCAGCTGATGAATTGCTATGTGATACAACCTTAATGTCAAAGCCAGTCTTTGAAAAGGAAGCAAAAGAATTGTTCAGCGATTGCAACGAATATGAAATACGTGTTCTGGTGGACGTGATGAAAGCAACAAAGGCTTCCATGCGAACTGTGAAGCTGTTTGAAAACATAATAAACAAGAGCGAATAAAACCGTAGCGTGTAGATCACATGAATGTGAATTACAGCTACGGTTTTTCTTCGTTGAATTTATAGCCCACACCCCAGACAGTTAATATGTACTGCGGATTGTCTGGAAACGGCTCTATCTTCTTTCTTAGTTTCCGTATGAATGATGTGAGATTGCTTCCCTCTGGGGCATTGTGGAAGCCCCAGAAATTTTCATATAGTTGGTCTTTCGTAAATACCTGCCCTTTGTGGCAAAAGAGAAAATATAACAGGTCAAATTCTTTTGAAGTTAGATATATAGATTTTCCATGTTCATTTGTAAAAGTACGTGTATACACATCTATATCAAAACCAGTTACTCTTTTCTCAATAAGTATAGGGTTACTTTCAAATTTAGAAGATAGCCATTTAACAGTTTGCTGAAACAAGTGTTCTTCATTATCATCAAACGAAACTACTAATAACTTCCCATAAATACCACCGCCTCTCACTATATAAATAATTCTTTTTATATCTTCATAAATAAATCAAAATTCTTTTTTTTGTATTTTTTTTGATAACAGATAAGAACTCATTATCAAGACAAGAGAAAGCGTAAGCACCATTAAAATTAGAACCACTGTATTTGATTGGAAATAACTTATGACTTCCATTACATTCTCATAAAAAACCAGATTTTTCATTAGTTGATTTATAAGAGGAATACCAATGGCAAAGCAAGCAATATACGGTAATATAGCCATAACACTACCTTTAATATAATCAAATTTATAATAAAACGGATATTGAATACTGATAAAAAATATTGCTATAAATATTGAAAGTGATAAATATTGAATGCCATATAACCAATTAATATTTCCTTTAATAAGAATAGAAAGTACAGTAAAGATAATAAAGGACACAATAGCTGTTATCCCTATAATAATAAGAGAAAATAAATATCGACTTAGAATATGAGCTGATTTTTTTATTGCGCCGATTGTAAAATTAAGCTAGACAACTAAAAAAGTCATTTGTGCTACACTCAAAATAGTTCCGACCAAAGAATTATAAGGAGTGAGTACAAATGACCTATACCCATCTT
>NZ_JBQASY010000054.1:0-2032 GCF_051909435.1 Enterococcus sp. 125944
CATCCTGCTGAAATTGCTTTCCTTTAAAATGATTCATCGTCATTCCTCCTGCTATCTTTTTCTATTATTCTACCTTATTTGATAGTAGATTTAAAACTTTGCAACAGAACCGCCTTTTTCGTATCCGCCTTTTGTACTTACTTGATTGGTGTTAGTGAAGAATAAGAACTGGAGTGTTTAACGATGAAGCAAATTTTGTTAAGAGCGGATGATCTTGGCTATTCCGAGGGAATAAACTTCGGAATAGCTAAGTTAGTAACAAATAATAAACTTCGTACTATTGGACTGATAATTAATCTAACCTATTCAAAAAACGGATACGAACTCGTGAAAAAGGAAAACATTTGTTTAGGTCTGCATAGCAATATTTCAAATGGGTATCCGATATTAAATTCAAAAGAAATCCCGTCGCTTGTAACGGCCAACGGAACTTTCAAATCCTCTAAGGAGTACAATCATTCAATGCACAATTTTGTGAATTATAATGACGTTTACAATGAGGTTGAAGCACAGTACCTATATTTCAAAAAGCTTACTGGGAGGAAGCCTGATTATATTGATGCACATGCAGTATTTAATGCGACATATTTTAAAGCAATTGAAGCAGTCGCTTTAAAATATGGTCTTCTTTATATCCCTTCGATAGCAGATACTAAAGAAAAATGTTCGATTGGCAGCACTGACCTTTATTTTTGGATGGAGAGCATGAATGATGATTACGATCCAAATAAAACATTTCAAGAAATGTGTCAGAGTAAAAGAAGAGCCTGTGAAGTAATGATTCTTCATCCTGGTTATATTGATGATGAATTATTAAGTACTTCTTCGCTCATCTTTCCAAGAGTAAAAGAAGTAGAATTTTTAATGAAATTAAAACTAGACGAGATTGCAGAAAAAGAACAAATTGATTTCATCACGTATAATGATTTAAAGAAAGAAGGTAAAGTTTGAATATAAGTATTTTGATTACACAAATGATCATTCTTTTTTTGTTAATCGGTTGTGGTTATATATGCAGTAAATGCAATCTAATTACACAAGAGCATATTCCTTTTCTTTCAAAAGTCGTCTTGAATTTGGGGATTCCAGCCGCGATCTTATCTTCTGTAAGTAACGGGACGTCACTTAATCCCAAGGAGTTAGTCATAAATATAGCTGGATTCTTTTTATTCAATGTTCTTTGTGCTCTTTTTTCAAAACTTGTTGTAAAAGTTTTAGGAATTACTAATGATAAGAAACTATATGAATTCATGTACATGTTTTCAAATATTGCTTTTATGGGTTTGCCTGTCGTACAGGCGGTATTGGGAGATAGAGCAATGATTTATGCGACGCTATTTCTTTTACCAAGTAATTTAGTACTCTTTTCTTATGGTGAAAATTTGATGCGAGACACAAGAGAATTTTCACTAAAAAAATTTTTTAATCCAGCAATTATCGCTTCGATCTTAGCAATAATTGTTTGTGTGATAAATTACCGACCACCATATATCATTACTAAAACATTAGTATATCTTGGGAATATCACTACCCCATTAGCAATGGTTATCATTGGTGTATCGTTAGGCAATGTCTCTATTTGGAAAATGTTTAAAAATAAAGAGATGCTAGTCTTTTTAATCGTAAAAATGATTGTCTTACCCTTAATCTATTGGAAGATTTTGAACAGTTTAAACATAAACGAAATAATTACTTCTATGTTAGTATTGTTAATGGCAATGCCTATTCCATCAAACGCAGTTGTTTACGCAAGTATATACAAAAAAAATATTGGTTTAGCAACACAAGCATCGGTTCTCACAAGTATTGTAAGTGTTTTTTCGATTCCAATAGTGTTCTTGATTATCTCAATATTATAAATTAGCACCTATTTTTGAGCAGACATAATATTTTTACAAAGAACTCAAGGAATTAGATTGTTAGGTTCTGTTGCAAAGTTTTAAATAAAGAATAAAATCCCTTACGGTATCTATGATTTAAGCTGGGATTCCCAATAATACCTTGATTTCAGTACAGACCGAAAACCCGAAGA
>NZ_JBQASY010000055.1:0-1961 GCF_051909435.1 Enterococcus sp. 125944
ATGACAATGAAGTCTTAGTGATTTTTACTGATGATAACCAGATGCTAATTGCAGATGATTATTATAGACAAGAGTATGCGGTATATGAAGATACTTTTTCTATGGTAACAGTCAAAAACTACACATTTAAGAGAACGTATAAAATGTCGGAAGTTATATACCTTGAATACAACAACGAAAAGTTAGAGAAATTTACAAAAGGGTTGTTTGATGATTACGCGGAACTTTTTGGACGTATACTGGAAATATCTATGCGTAACAACCAAATTCGTGCATCAGTCGGCATAGATGCCACAGGTGGTATTGGTGATGAAAAAGGAAAAGACGGGAAATCTAAAAGTGAAAGATTACAAGCGTTTATCAATAAAGTTTATAACTCTTTTCGAACCAACTCAGTAGCGATCGTACCAAAATTAAAGGGATTCGAATATGAAGAATATACCAACAAGCAGGGTGTGTCTAATCAGTCATTAGAAGAATTGAATAAAATGAAATCCTCTCTCATTGATGATATCGCCAACGCCATAGGAGTACCCACGGCGCTTATTTATGGTGAGAAAGCTGAATTAAATTCCAATATCAAAGCGTTCCGCCAATTATGTATTGTTCCGCTGGTAAAAAAACTACAAGATGAATTGATCGCAAAGATCATCAGTTGCCAAGAATATACAAAAGGTGAACGCATCAAAATTAACAACGTTTTACCTAAAGACATATTAGAATACGCAACTCAGATTGACAAGATTGTTTCATCTGGAACGTTCTTACGAGATGAAGTTCGTGAGCCACTCGGTTTTGACCCATTGCCGAATGGAGAAGGACAGAAATTAATCATGACTAAAAACTATCAAAAAATATTAGAAGGAGGTGAGAATGAAAATGACGGTGAAGATTAAAATTAACGGTCCAATCATTTCAAGTGATGACAAATGGTTTTATGACTGGTTTGACATGGAAGCAACTTGTCCAAAAGATGTATTATCTAAACTTCCCACAAATGGAGAAGATGTAGAAGTTACAATCAATTCATATGGTGGTTTAGTTGACATGGGAAATGAAATCTATACTGGATTACGTGCTTACAGTGGTAAAGTGATTGCTAATGTTGTAATGGCTGGAAGTGCGGCAAGTATTATTGCAATGGCTGCAACCCAAATAAAAATTAGCCCAGTCGGTCAAATCATGATCCATAACGTTTCTATGGGGTCACAAGGCGATTATCATGAAATGGACAAAGCCAGCGAGATTCTACAAAAGGCTAATCTTTCTCTAGCTAATGCATATGTGGCTAAAACTGGTAAAAGTAAAGATGAAATCTTGTCACTGATGGATAAAGAGACTTGGCTCACTGCTGAAGAAGCTGTTGAGTATGGTTTCGCAGATTCAATTATGTTCGAAAATACAGAACGTCCACAACTTGTCGCTGATGGAGGTAGCGGATTGATTCCGTCTAACGTTATCAACGAAGTGAATAAACTTAGAAACCAAAAACCTTTTGCACAAGTTGTGATTGATGAAGAAAAAATGAAACAAATTGTGGATGATAGTATTGAAGATTTAAAAACAAATACAATTATTCAAGGAAAGTCTATCCAAGAGTGGATGGATGAAAAACAAAATACTAAAAACGCGGAACCAACAAATGAATCTCCATTTGCTAGGTTTCTTTTTTAATACAAAAAATGAGGAGGACATAAAATGACTATTAAATTATCACAAGATTTTGAGAACGCAAAAAAAGCATGGATTCAAGCTGTACAAAATAACGAATCAACTGAAAAAGTTGGGGAACTTTACGGTGAAATGTTGGATCAAATGATTTCAGAGGCGAAAAAAGCCGGTGAAATTGCTGCTGAATCATACGCTGCTGGAACTAAATTAGATGCAAAACTCGCTGCCGAACAACGTAAATTCTTCAATGAAATCAACAAAGAAGTTGGTTACAAAGAAGAAACACTATT
>NZ_JBQASY010000056.1:0-1520 GCF_051909435.1 Enterococcus sp. 125944
CGAAAGAAAAAGAGTGGCGAACGGGTGAGTAACACGTGGGTAACCTGCCCATCAGAAGGGGATAACACTTGGAAACAGGTGCTAATACCGTATAACACTATTTTCCGCATGGAAGAAAGTTGAAAGGCGCTTTTGCGTCACTGATGGATGGACCCGCGGTGCATTAGCTAGTTGGTGAGGTAACGGCTCACCAAGGCCACGATGCATAGCCGACCTGAGAGGGTGATCGGCCACACTGGGACTGAGACACGGCCCAGACTCCTACGGGAGGCAGCAGTAGGGAATCTTCGGCAATGGACGAAAGTCTGACCGAGCAACGCCGCGTGAGTGAAGAAGGTTTTCGGATCGTAAAACTCTGTTGTTAGAGAAGAACAAGGATGAGAGTAGAACGTTCATCCCTTGACGGTATCTAACCAGAAAGCCACGGCTAACTACGTGCCAGCAGCCGCGGTAATACGTAGGTGGCAAGCGTTGTCCGGATTTATTGGGCGTAAAGCGAGCGCAGGCGGTTTCTTAAGTCTGATGTGAAAGCCCCCGGCTCAACCGGGGAGGGTCATTGGAAACTGGGAGACTTGAGTGCAGAAGAGGAGAGTGGAATTCCATGTGTAGCGGTGAAATGCGTAGATATATGGAGGAACACCAGTGGCGAAGGCGGCTCTCTGGTCTGTAACTGACGCTGAGGCTCGAAAGCGTGGGGAGCGAACAGGATTAGATACCCTGGTAGTCCACGCCGTAAACGATGAGTGCTAAGTGTTGGAGGGTTTCCGCCCTTCAGTGCTGCAGCAAACGCATTAAGCACTCCGCCTGGGGAGTACGACCGCAAGGTTGAAACTCAAAGGAATTGACGGGGGCCCGCACAAGCGGTGGAGCATGTGGTTTAATTCGAAGCAACGCGAAGAACCTTACCAGGTCTTGACATCCTTTGACCACTCTAGAGATAGAGCTTCCCCTTCGGGGGCAAAGTGACAGGTGGTGCATGGTTGTCGTCAGCTCGTGTCGTGAGATGTTGGGTTAAGTCCCGCAACGAGCGCAACCCTTATTGTTAGTTGCCATCATTTAGTTGGGCACTCTAGCGAGACTGCCGGTGACAAACCGGAGGAAGGTGGGGATGACGTCAAATCATCATGCCCCTTATGACCTGGGCTACACACGTGCTACAATGGGAAGTACAACGAGTTGCGAAGTCGCGAGGCTAAGCTAATCTCTTAAAGCTTCTCTCAGTTCGGATTGTAGGCTGCAACTCGCCTACATGAAGCCGGAATCGCTAGTAATCGCGGATCAGCACGCCGCGGTGAATACGTTCCCGGGCCTTGTACACACCGCCCGTCACACCACGAGAGTTTGTAACACCCGAAGTCGGTGAGGTAACCTTTTTGGAGCCAGCCGCCTAAGGTGGGATAGATGATTGGGGTGAAGTCGTAACAAGGTAGCCGTATCGGAAGGTGCGGCTGGATCACCTCCTTTCTAAGGAATAGTACGGAAGACTACACATCGTTTGCCTTTGTTCAGTTTTGAGAGGT
>NZ_JBQASY010000057.1:0-1454 GCF_051909435.1 Enterococcus sp. 125944
TGGAGTCTCTGGTGTTACCGGAGTTTCTGGATCTGGAGTCTCTGGCGTTACCGGAGTTTCTGGATCTGGAGTCTCTGGCGTTACCGGAGTTTCTGGATCTGGAGTCTCTGGTGTTACCGGAGTTTCTGGATCTGGAGTCTCTGGTGTTACCGGAGTTTCTGGATCTGGATTTACTGGTTTATCTGGATCGATTTTTTTAACCGTTATTAATGATTGAGAAGCATTTACCTGCAAAATATTATTGTCGTCAGTTGGAATAAGTAAACTAATATCATAATTGTTAATATCTTTTGCAAGTGGCTTGTAATTTAGAGCTTCTTTATAAAATTTATAAGCATTAGTATTTACGCCACCTAAATCACTTCTTGATTTTTTCTCTGTTGTTTGTCCCAAGGTTACCCAAATAGCATGACTAATTCCTCTGGCAAGAGAAGCACGATCATCATTAGAAGCGGCTGTATAAGTATTTAAATAGGGATATTTAGTAATAAAATTATCCCAAGCGTAAGCCATGATATTTCTTACTTTATCAATTTTTTCATTACTATATACTTTCAAGAGTTGTTCGTCTTTTTCATTGTATAATTGATAACCAGGGTTTGAAAACCCACGATCATTCAGTTTAGCTATAACGTTTTTGTCAAAACAAAAAGCTACTTGGTTATCAATAACACTTTCAGTTTTAATACCCTTATTATATAAGAAATACCCACCTTTTGTCTGATTACCAAAACCACTTATTGCATAACTATTTTCTATACTAGACGCATTAGCAATAGCGCCATTGAGAAATATGTTTCCAAAAATTAAACAGCCAATTATAAAGGACGCAGCACCACCACCTTTCTTCTTTCTAATTGCAAATTTCAATCTTTTTTCTTTACAACTAGTAAACATTCCCATCTCTCCTTACCACAAAATGAACGATCATGTTTTATAGACAAAAAAAAAGCATTCAAATTAGAATGTTTTTCGATAAAAGTATAAATTAATTTTTCGGAAATTTCAATAAAAATGATCGTTTATTTTTTAAGAAACAATTATGATGAGGCACTTTTATTTTCAGGTAGACTCACTATAAAACATTAAAATTAGACAGGTAATCAATGCTAATTTTGCTTCAACATTTCACTATCAGTGTTATCTAAAAACTATCTGGGAATAAGTCCACTGAGTTCTATTATATTTGTAAATAAGATAAAACTATTTATAAGAAAATATTCTTGAACAGTTTTTATTTATATATAATAAGCTTTGTTGTTAATCTTAGGACTTGAAATATGATTTCTTTTCCAAAATTTATTATCTTATTTTAATTCTTCCATACATTTAATAATCTATAGATCTTAATTGTCAAATTAAGTTAGACAGATCATCAATACTTACGTAACTCAAAAATACTTCCAAAGGTGTTCGATAATCCAGTGATTTTCTAGGAATATTATTTCGTTTAG
>NZ_JBQASY010000058.1:0-1157 GCF_051909435.1 Enterococcus sp. 125944
TTTATTTTACTTTATGATGATAAATGGAGGGATAAAGTCATATGTCTGACAAAAATACCTATGCACGTCGTAGCCAACGTCACAAACAAGAACCTGATACCTGTGAAAATACAAATCAATTGAATGAAGCTGTAAAGCCCAAAACCGGAAACGAAAACAAACAACAAAAAATACCGAAGAAAAAATCTAATTATAGCAAGTATATATTCGCATTGTTTACCGCACTTATTCTAGTAATTGTCGCTACTGGCGGCTATATTGTTTATACATTAAAACAGCAAGAAGCAGAAGCTCAAGCCAAATATGAAACTGCTGCAAAAAATCTCATGGCTTCAATCCAAGAAGAGCAAGACCAAAGTGGAATTTCAACGAAAATAGATACTATAAATGACGGAGAAAATAAGTGCCTTGTTTACCGTCCAGTTGATGAAAATACTGTTCCTTTCAAAAATGCAAACCAGCTCTTAGACGAGCTTGCTCAAAAGCAACAAAAAAAGCATCGTGAAAAAGAAGTGCTTACAGTTGCCAGAATAAAAGCAACAGCAATATCTTCTAAAATTGGTCAGTATAGAATTGAAGCAGATAGTTTTATCTGGGATCGCAGTAAGGAAAATTTTAAAAAGCCAGACAGTATTTCTGAGAAAGCCATTTATGTTTCCGAAAAAACTGGCAAAGAAATCACAAATAAGGATTTGATTCCAGATGAAGGAAGTCTCTTAGGTATTCAACAGGTGATTCAGCAATCCATACTTGATCAAGCCAAAGAACCTGAAAAAATCATTGATGCTGTATTAACAATGGATAGAATTTCTTATGATAGTAAAATGACTTATACACCTGATGAATTGACTATCGTCTTACCAAAAAATTCAACTGGAACTTCTAAAGTCACTCTAAAATACAAAGATATTGCTCCATTCATTGATACAGATCTGGTTTCGCAAGAAAGTATAAAAGATACATTACCTGCATTAGATGAAAATAAAAAGTACGTCGCTCTTACTTTTGATGATGGTCCAAATAATAGCTCAACACTTGATTTGTTGAATATACTAAAAACAGATAACGTGAAAGCTACTTTTTTCATGTTAGGACAGATGGTGGATCAAAATCCAGATGTTGCAAAACAAGTCCACGACGAGGGTCATGAGGTAGCA
>NZ_JBQASY010000059.1:0-1062 GCF_051909435.1 Enterococcus sp. 125944
CGCCGATTGTAAAATTAAGCTAGACAACTAAAAAAGTCATTTGTGCTACACTCAAAATAGTTCCGACCAAAGAATTATAAGGAGTGAGTACAAATGACCTATACCCATCTTACAACGGATGAACTTGTAATAATAGAGTCTTATTTCAAAATGAATCAATCTGTTGCTAAAACTGCCCATTGCTTGAATCGTTCAAGACAAACGATCCATAAAGTATATCTGTTCTTCAAGCAAGGAAAATCAGCCTTAGAATATTATCAACAGTATAAGAAAAACAAATCAAACTGTGGTAGACGTCCGCTTGTTTTACCCGAGGAACAATCAGAATATATTCAAAGAAAGGTTGTTCAAGGATGGACACCCGATGTGATTGTTGGTCGTGCAGCGTTTCCTATTAGTTGTTCTGCTCGTACCATTTATCGTATGTTCAAAAAGGGGCTATTTGATTCTTCTGACTTACCGATGAAAGGCAAGCGTAAACCGAATGGACATCAAGAAAGACGTGGAAAACAAACTTTCCGCCGCTCTATTCATGAACGTGAAAAGGATTATAGCCAATTCTCAAATGAGTTTGGTCACCTTGAAGGTGACACTATCGTAGGTCTGAAACATAAAAGTGCTGTAATTACCTTAGTTGAACGATTATCAAAAGTTATCATCACATTGAAACCGTGTGGTAGACAAGCGATTGATATTGAAAAAAAATTAAATCAATGGTTTGAATCTGTACCGAAAAACCTATTCAAATCCATCACTTTTGATTGTGGAAAGGAATTTTCAAATTGGAAACAGATCAGTAATGTCAATGATATTGCCATTTATTTCGCTGATCCAGGAACGCCGTCTCAAAGAGGCCTAAACGAGAATTCTAACGGATTGTTACGTAGAGATGGTTTATTGAAATCTATGGATTTCAATTCAGTAGATGAATTTTTTATTCAATCTGTCGCATCTAAACGAAATAATATTCCTAGAAAATCACTGGATTATCGAACACCTTTGGAAGTATTTTTGAGTTACGTAAGTATTGATGATCTGTCTAACTTAATTTGACAATTAAGA
>NZ_JBQASY010000060.1:0-958 GCF_051909435.1 Enterococcus sp. 125944
ATACTCTGGAAGATTTTATGCTGCTTCAATTTATTCTTATAAGCATTCATTTGATAGGCCCATCCTTGATCTGAATGGAAGGTTCTACGAAATGGACAATCATTTGTCATCTGGATTGCTTCTTCTAATCCTTCCATTATGGCTAGTGCGTTTGGTTTTTCAGAAATCCGATAAGATAGAATTTCACTATTGTAGAAATCCATGAAAGGATCTAAATACAGCTTTTTCTGACGAACGACACCTGTGGTGTCTACTTCATAATACTTAAACTCTGTGGTATCAGTTGTAATTTTTTGGTGACAGATATTTGTATAAAACCGACGATGAATACGATTTTTGGCGACAGTGCCAACCTTCCCACGATAAGAATTGTACCGTCGAGATTTTCGAGTGTAAGACTTTACTTCGATACCTAGTTTTTTTATCAGACGTTGAATCTTCTTTTTATTGACATGAATCCCTTGATTCTCTAATTCTTTTTTTAGTCGCAGACAGCCGTAATCTTTATGATCTTTGCGAATTTCAAGCATTTTTTCTTCAATTTCTTGGTCTGGGTTTGGTCTGTCAAACCGTTTCTGCCAATACATATAGGTTGCTTTAGGAAATTTCAATGTTTCAAGAAGCTCAACTAGTTTGAATGATCCTCGGAGGCTGGCGATGATTCGTGCGATTGATTCTTGCGTCTTTGCTGGGCTTCCTGTTTTCGCAGCTTCCTCAACTCTTTTAAAAAGGCATTCTCAATTTGAAGGGATCGGACTTGCTTTTCTAATGCCTTGATACGATCGCGTTCTTCAGTTGTTGTATTTTCTTTTTTGTTTTCTTTTTTTCTAGTCAAAGTAAGTGGTCGCCCTTTCTCTTTTGAGAGCCCCTCAATACCTGCTTCTCTGAAATTACGCATCCAATTGGCAATAAGCGCAGGGTTGTTCATTTCTAAAGTGCTAGCAACTTCTCGATAGGA
>NZ_JBQASY010000061.1:0-920 GCF_051909435.1 Enterococcus sp. 125944
TACCACAACACATTCACAGAAGAGAGGACTTCCCTATGAACGATTTTACTACAGAAATTCTAAAGACTCTAGCGAACAAAGGCGATTTGAATGAATTATTCCGTGTCCATTTGGAGAAAGCAGTCAATACGCTTCTCAAAACGGAGTTAACGGCTTTCCTAGATTACGAAAAGTATGATCGCATTGGTTTTAACACGGGTAATTCTCGTAACGGCTCCTATGACCGTACGGTCAAGACCGAGTATGGGGAACTTCATCTCCAGATTCCGCGCGACCGCAATGGTGAGTTCAAGCAACAGACTGTTCCTGCTTATAGACGGACGAATGACACGTTAGAGGAGACCGTCATTCACCTCTTCCGAAAAGGTATTACCATGTCGGAAATCGCAGACTTGATTGAGAAAATGTATGGGCATTACTACACGCCCCAAACCATGTCCAATATAACAAAATCATTTACAGAAGAGGTAACGGCGTTTAAAGGGCGGGAGCTTCATGACCGTTATGCTGCTATTTATATGGACGCAACGTATATTCCGTTAAAGCGGAAAACCGTCGCCAAGGAAGCTATTCATATCGCAGTTGGCATTCGCCCGGACGGATCAAAGGAAGTATTGAGCTATGCGATTGCACCGACTGAATCCATCACGATTTGGGAGGAAATTTTATTGGACCTTCAAGAGCGCGGTTTGAAAAATGTCCTCCTGTTCATCACGGATGGCTTAAAGGGGATGGTAGGAGCGATTAGTCGGTTCTATCCCAAAGCTCGTTTTCAACATTGTTGTGTACACGTTTCCCGTAATATCAGTCACAAAGTGCGTGTCGATGATCGTAAGGAAGTCTGTGATGATTTTAAAATGGTGTATCAAGCCTCATCTAAAGAGGTGGCGTTGGAAGCACGTGGTGCTTTTGCGGAAAAA
>NZ_JBQASY010000062.1:0-907 GCF_051909435.1 Enterococcus sp. 125944
TTTTTTTCTTTTTTGATTCTGAACTCAGCAGAATCTCGTCTACGTCCAAACACTCAGTGTCCATTAGATTTTTGATTGTCATGGACGGCATAGCGGAAATTACATCACGAACAAAGCTAATTTCTAAGTCGTAGAATTCTGACCAGCTGACATTTCCGCTGCCAGAGCTTTTTTTAACGCTTCGTCCTCTTCCTTTGAAAAACCAAGAACACGATAACGGACAATATCATAAATCACGTCAAGGTCTTGCGTATCCAATCCTTCCAGAATCGCTTTCTTATTGACTTTCTTATCGTTAAATAAGCTAGCGACAAACTCTGCTTGTAGTTCCATGTAGTCCGACTCTGTCGGCTTGATCAATTCTCCGCTTTCGTCTTTGCGGTTTTCCAATTCCTTTTCTAGTCGGATATAATCTAATCGTTTCGAAAAAGGTACGAAGTCTTGAAAAAATTCTTCAACGTCACCTTTAGCATTTCGTAAGCGTAATTTGATTGTTCTTTCAGTCATCAATAAATCCTCCTAAAATCAATATAAAAAGACTAGTCGATGTGACTAGTCTTTCGATACTAAAGCTAACAAATCAGTCTTCGTGGTCTTTCCGGCATAATCAATGTCGTTTGCTGTTAACCACGCTTTGATTTCTTCTACCTTATTTGCTGATGTTGGTTTCACATCAACATCAGCGCTGAATGTTTCAGCAGTCTTGACTGTAAATGCTGGAATATCGACCTTTGCCGATTCTTTACCATTTTGTACCCTCGTTGCTTTGTATTCGCCAGCTGCCACTTCTGTAGCAGGCTCTATACCTGTAATCGATAAAGGACTTGCTCCCTCAACAATTTTAGTATCACCTTTGTAAATTCGAAATGTATCTGCCATCTTCATTTGCTCCTTTCTATGATAATTC
>NZ_JBQASY010000063.1:0-898 GCF_051909435.1 Enterococcus sp. 125944
ATTCTCATGGAACTGTACGAAAATCAATCACGTAAACTAATCGCTAAGAAGTACTTCGTCTCGGATGGGACGGTGACACGGATCTTGCGTGAAGCAACGAAGCATTACCAGCCACGTATGAACTTCCTTCCGACGGTGTTGTGTATGGATGAGTTCAAATCAATGAAGTCTGTTTCTGGTTCCATGAGTTTTATTTGTGTTGATGGGACAACCAATCAGCTATTTACGATCCTTGAAGATCGCAGACTTTACAAACTAACTCAATACTTCCTGCACTTTCCTAGAAAAGCCCGTTTAAAGGTCAAGTACCTAGTGATGGACATGAATGCCAGCTATTGTCAGTTGCTTAAAACAGTCTTTCCAAATGCGGAGATCGTAACTGACCGCTTTCATATTGTCCAACACATCAATCGCAGCTTCAATCAATTACGTGTCCAGATCATGAATCGTTTTCGAACCTCACACTCTGAAAATCAGAAGAAGTACCGTCGGCTCAAGCGATATTGGAAACTCTTACTCAAAGATTCCACGACATTGGAGCCACTCAAACGGCATTATCATCGACTGTTTAAACGACCAATTAGTCAAACAGAAATCGTTGATGAGCTGTTAAGCTACAACGAAGAATTGCGAACTGCGTATCATTTTTGTCAATTATTACGCTATTATTTCGTTAAACGAGGTACGGAAGGCTTTCAAGAAACCCTTAAAACAATTTCATCTACGTTACCTCAGTCGTTTAAAAAGAAATTCACGATCTTCCATCGCTACCAATCGGGTATTTCAAATGCCTTTAAGGTGTCCCACTCAAACGGCGTCACTGAGGGGCTGAATAACAAGATCAAGCTGATTAAACGAATTGCGTTTGGTTATCGCAACTTTTATAACTTTCGGGCAC
>NZ_JBQASY010000064.1:0-772 GCF_051909435.1 Enterococcus sp. 125944
GTCACTCATTGTTCCAGTGCTATTAGTTGGTAATTGTTTCGTGTCTAATGTATAACCACTGATCGTTAGTTTGTATACATCTGTCGTAGCGTCGTAGTCATCTCCAACATTCCCTGTGATCACTTGTGGTGCGTGGATCTCATTTCCATCTGTGTCCACATATTCTACCGTCACATCTGCCGCTTTCACAGGATCTTTCGCATATACATAGGTCACGGTTTGCGCTTGGTCACTCATTGTTCCAGTGCTATTAGTTGGTAATTGTTTCGTGTCTAATGTATAACCACTGATCGTTAGTTTGTATACATCTGTCGTAGCGTCGTAGTCATCTCCAACATTTCCTGTAATGATTTGTGGTGCGTGGATCTCATTTCCATCTGTGTCCACATATTTCACCGTCACATCCGCCGCTTTTACAGGATCTTTCGCGTATACATAGGTCACGGTTTGCGCTTGATCACTCATCACTCCAATGCCATTATTTGGCAATTGTTTCGTGTCTAATGTATAACCACTGATCGTTAGTTTGTATACATCTATCGTAGCGTCGTAGTCATCTCCAACATTTCCTGAAATGACTTGTGGTGCGTGGATCTCATTTCCATCTGTATCCACGTATTTCACTGTCACATCCGCCGCTTTCACAGGGTCTTTCGCGTATACATAGGTCACGGTTTGCGCTTGATCACTCATTACCCCAGTGCCATTATCTGGCAACTGTTTCGTGTCTAATGTATAACCACTGATCGTTAGTTTGTATACATCCGTCGTA
>NZ_JBQASY010000065.1:0-764 GCF_051909435.1 Enterococcus sp. 125944
TCATAAAGGCTTTCAACAGGCCGAAGGCGAACTTGAACAAATGCTAAGCCAACTGATTGAGAATTAGAAACAATCTGCAGTAGGGAAGAATCATTTACACAAAATTATTGATGCTCCCTACGCAATCTAATAGTATGTCAGATATGTATATAAAATTAGAAAACTGAGCGAAAGAAACATTGGAAGAATATTTTTTAACTATGCTCTTTTATATCTATATATGATATGAAAATATTATTTGGAGAAATAGATTCTGATGGACTGAGAAAAAGTATAAAAAGCTATAAAAAATATAAAAAGAAAAAATATGCTGATACACGTTGTATCTATTTTCATCCCGAAATTCCCATAAAGTGACAGCATACTTTATTCATTTAATCATGGTATAAGAAGCAGCTATTTCTACTTTTTGAGAACTTAATTTTAAGCTTGCGCTATATTTTTCGCTACAACATTATAAAAATAAGTTAATATGCTTATTTTTTGATTTGATAATTCTAATATACATTTTCAGGGGCAACTCCTTCCCCTGAGTTGCCCTTAGAGAGTGATATTGGGATATCCCTGAACCTATTATAGAAATACCAACATCTTAGCTCAACAAATTTGCTTTATATTGCAAAAAATGATCTAAATTATCTCTTTTTTTTATCTCGCCGATTGTAAAATTAAGCTAGACAACTAAAAAAGTCATTTGTGCTACACTCAAAATAGTTCCGACCAAAGAATTATAAGGAGTGAGTACAAATGACCTATACCCATCT
>NZ_JBQASY010000066.1:0-727 GCF_051909435.1 Enterococcus sp. 125944
AATATATAACACCGGATGTTGACTCTCATAATGGTGGTACTTGGAAAGGCGCAGATAATGTCAAGGATTTGGGAAGTAAAGATACTAGAAGTGGGACTTATGATGAAGATCTAAATAGGATAGGTGATTAGTGTGAAATTTTTAAGAGTTTCAAAATATGACTATAAGTTTAGAGATGAAAATGGAAAATATATAAGAAACGAGTGGACATCATATAGTGATATCGGAAAAAAATTTGAGGGTAAAATATTTACGTTAGATGATTATAAACTTGTAGAACTAAAATATATAAATACAGTATTGGAAATAGCTGAAAGTTTAGATATAAATAGATTTTTACTAACTCAATTTGAGAAAAGTAGAGATATTGATACTTTGATCGAGGATAATGAATTTTTAAAAAACATGTATAACAATTTAAATAAAAATAAACAAATACAACTTAATAATATACCATTAGTTATGAAATTGCTGCTTAGAGAGTTTATTTGGGGGAAATTAACTCATGAGCAATTAGTTATTCATTTTGGTTATGATTATTATTTATATATAGGTGTAAATAAAGAGAATATAGAAAATGTAGAACAAATAATAAAAAGACACGACCTTTTTTATGAAGAGAAATCTACTTCCCCTTATTAAGTAAAAGTGAACAGATGAAAAATAACGCAGATTATCTTGATAGGGAATATTATCTTTTTTGTAGCTAACATAGTAGTTAAGTTGG
>NZ_JBQASY010000067.1:0-698 GCF_051909435.1 Enterococcus sp. 125944
TTGATTCCATCGATTAAACGAATCTTCGGATTCATAAATCTTAGTCAAGAAATCGTAGTTATCAGCATATAGCTCTTTTGTTTCGTCTGGTAAGTCATTCCAATTTTTCAATTTATCTTCTGACTCGCTCAGAGTAGTAAGAAATTTATAGTTCTTAGCGTCTAAATCTTTTATCTCAGGTTGATAATCATCCCACAACCCTAAATTCAACATAGTTTCAGCCATTGTTTCTGGGGTATTTGAATATAATAATGCGGTTTTGGCATCAATGCTTAACTCATTCCATTTACCAGAATCATCCAATGCCTTATACATTGTTTGGCTAAACTCATCTTCCAAAATAGCTTGTTTATCTTTCCAAGCCATTCCATCCCAGTATCCATTGACAATCGCAGCTTCACCAATTACTTTTTTAGCATTTGAATCCAAATTTGCATCGTGAACAACTAATTTTAAATCATTCCATGTTTTTGAATCCTTAGTTGCTTCAATGACTGTTTCACGAACATTGGATTTTAATTCACTTGTTTTTTCATCAAAGACTAAGTCATTCCATGTCTGTGCTGCTTTCTTGCCTGATGCACTTGCTTCAGAAGCAGTCCAAGCCATCTTCTCAGCATTTGCCTCAGCATTCTTTGCCAATTCAGATGATAATGTTCTTGCGTTCTCAACAATACGTTTATTGCTTTCAATTAATG
>NZ_JBQASY010000068.1:0-659 GCF_051909435.1 Enterococcus sp. 125944
ACGACTTCCACTTTACTTCCTTCTGGAAGATTGAGAATGTTGTCCGTTAGGTCAACTCCTTCTCCTTTATGAACTTCTTCTGGCATGATTTGTTCTGGTTCAATTGTTGGAATTGGTTTGATTTCTACCCAATCTACTTTATCTTTGACTGTTACTGGTACCTTAACCGTTGTACTTGATCCATCTGGGAAGGTGACTTTCACTTCTCCTTTATGTTCACCTACTTGTGTAGTGTCCACTGGGGTGACGACTTCCACTTTACTTCCTTCTGGAAGATTGAGAATGTTGTCCGTTAGGTCAACTCCTTCTCCTTTATGAACTTCTTCTGGCATGATTTGTTCTGGTTCAATTGTTGGAATTGGTTTGATTTCTACCCAATCTACTTTATCTTTGACTGTTACTGGTACCTTAACCGTTGTACTTGATCCATCTGGGAAGGTGACTTTCACTTCTCCTTTATGTTCACCTACTTGTGTAGTGTCCACTGGGGTGACGACTTCCACTTTACTTCCTTCTGGAAGATTGAGAATGTTGTCCGTTAGGTCAACTCCTTCTCCTTTATGAACTTCTTCTGGCATGATTTGTTCTGGTTCAATTGTTGGAATTGGTTTGATTTCTACCCAATCTACTTTATCTTTGACTGTTACTGGTACCTTAAC
>NZ_JBQASY010000069.1:0-568 GCF_051909435.1 Enterococcus sp. 125944
GATGGGTATAGGTCATTTGTACTCACTCCTTATAATTCTTTGGTCGGAACTATTTTGAGTGTAGCACAAATGACTTTTTTAGTTGTCTAGCTTAATTTTACAATCGGCGATAACAAAAAGACATCTGGTTGTCCTATAATTAAATCGGCAAAAACAATCATAGGAGGATAACCAAATGTCCATAACTAAGAATATCAAATGTACGGATGAAAAGACAAGTCATTCCATCAAACAAATTTTGAACATCAAAGATTCCCATATTACCTTTTCAAAAGATGCCATTAGTAAAGAGCGCGTTCATGGCCGTATGGCCAATGTATTTACCGGCTTATTAACTGGAGAAGCGCATCGTTGCGAATGTTGTGGGTTTGATTCTGTCATCCGTCATGCTTATCATGATAGTTGGATTCAGTTGCTTCCGTATCAAGAAGTACCAACTTATCTACACCTGTACAAACGGTTCTGTTGCAAAGTTTTAAATCTACTATCAAATAAGGTAGAATAATAGAAAAAGATAGCAGGAGGAATGACGATGAATCATTTTAAAGGAAAGCAATTTCAGCAGGAT
>NZ_JBQASY010000070.1:0-473 GCF_051909435.1 Enterococcus sp. 125944
CGAAGTCTTGAAAAAATTCTTCAACGTCACCTTTAGCATTTCGTAAGCGTAATTTGATTGTTCTTTCAGTCATCAATAAATCCTCCTAAAATCAATATAAAAAGACTAGTCACATCGACTAGTCTTTCGGTACTAAAGCTAATAGATCTGCTTTAACGGTCTTTCCAGCATAATCAATGTGATGTGCTGTTAACCACGTTTTGATTTCTTCAACGGTGTTAGAGGATGTCGGTTTTACATCCACATCAGCACTAAACGTCTCTGCGGACTTAACAGTAAATGCTGGAATATCGACCTTTGCCGATTCTTTACCATTTTGTACCCTTGTTGCTTTATACTCCCCGGCTGCCACTTCTGTAGCTGGCTCTATACCTGTAATCGATAAAGGACTTGCTCCCTCAACAATTTTAGTATCACCTTTGTAAATTCGAAATGTATCTGCCATCTTCATTTGCTCCTTTCTATGATAATTC
>NZ_JBQASY010000071.1:0-433 GCF_051909435.1 Enterococcus sp. 125944
CTGGTAATGCTTCGTTGCTTCACGCAAGATCCGTGTCACCGTCCCATCCGAGACGAAGTACTTCTTAGCGATTAGTTTACGTGATTGATTTTCGTACAGTTCCATGAGAATCGCCTGCTTCAGTTCCTTTGTTAGTTGATGATGTTCATCAACTAAGTCCGTTTTCGCAGAAAAGGTCTGCCCACAATCATAGCAGAGAAAACGGGTACGTTTTAATTCTAAAATAGTCAACTTTTCTTTGACTTTCAATATCTGAGTACGTGTCGTATAGGAACCGTTGCGGATAATACGAATCGATCCACAGTGTTCACAATGGGAAGGTGAGTCATCCAATTTTCCTTTAATAAACTGCGCTTGAACGCCTTTATATTCTTTTTCAATCAGCCATTCTTCATCAAAAAATAAATGTTTATCTGTTAATCCGAGTAATTTT